>CAZMWD010000088.1:6026-8158 GCA_964569685.1 uncultured Cocleimonas sp.
TTTGGTATTCTTTGCACGCTTGCTTTAGGGTTTATAGATTTCACCCATTTTAAAACGGGTGCGTTGTTTCCAAATAATTCATCATAATTTAACCAGTACACTTCTTTACGTTTTCTTTGCTCGGTATATTTTGCGTCATAGCCTAAATAACGTACGTATTCGGCACGTCTACGCGCTTTATCAATATCTTCAAATGAACCTACGGCAATCGCATTTTTATAGGGGCCGCTTTCTACTATTGAGTATTCTTTTATTTTAAATTTACTCATGTTTTTTATGACTTCTTCGGCTGCTTCTCGCGATGGTAGCGCTGTAAGGTAAACCATATAATTTAATGTCGTCATAGTTTTTTGTTTATGCCAGTTAACGGCTAAACCAAAATCACTGATCTTTTTTGCAACTAATTTTGCTGTTTTTTCGCTATTAAAAGGGCCTAAGGTATAACAACTACTTTCTCGATTTGAGCCTTTATTTTTATATAAATCGCTCTGTAACGAAGGCAAAAGTTGAATACCTGTAACGCCCTCAATTGTCAGTGGTGGCTTTATATAGTTTTTATCGCCGATCGTTAATGTCCAAATAAAATAGGCTATATTTAAAAGAACTAGGACAATAATAAATAATTTATTCATTTCTATTACTTCATTGTTTTTTGAAAGTGATTAATCATAATCCATTTTAAACCTTGCATGACTAAATCGGACTGAATTAAAAAGTCATCCGATAATTCCGGCTGTAACAATTTTGCATCCCCACCACATACAATCTTGATAATCTCTTGTGGTAGTTGAAACTGTTGACGCTGTTGAGATTGTTGTATTTGTTTTTCTATCTTTAAGCACGTTTCCTTTATGGCACTGGATAAACCATAAAAACTCCCGCTGATAATTGCATCGCTTGTATTGTCGGTCAGTAAATCAAACGTCTGTTGTTGATTCGAATCTTGTGCTTGAGCTATAACTTGAGCTATAAAAAGCTGCTGTGTGTCCTTCACTAAACTATTAGAACAGACCTGCAAACCCGGCAAAATTAAACCACCTAAGTGTTGCCCGCTGGCATCTATCGCATCGATAGTAACGGCAGTGCCACAATCAATCACAATACAAGATTTTGGCTTATTAGTGGTAGCAATCTCATGTGCCACTAGCATCGCAACAAAACGGTCTGCGCCTAATTGTTTTGGTATTTTATAGGCATTTTTAAATTCACCTAATTGGCGTTGTGATACCACATTGAAGAAATCCAAACGCGCTTTTGATGTGATTTCCTCTGCTTGTTCTGTAAAGTTATTTCCCTGTACAGAAACAAGCACCACTTGCTTGTGTTTATTGCCTTCTGCTTCTATTAAATCGGCATAACAATCTATCGGCGTATTTTTACCATAGAGTATTGCATTATTCGGCATCGTTTCTAGTATAGCTTCATTCGGCAAGGACGTAGAAGCATTACTCTTCTCATCAGTGCTTGCCCATTTAAGGCGTGTGTTTCCAGCATCAACTAATAATATTTTCATTCGTTTTTCTCTGAGACTAATTTAATTTCAGCCGATGAATAATATTGAATATTACACTTTTCATGTAGAATGCCTATTCTGCCATGCTTATCCAGTGAGGTTACTTTACCTGATCTTTTCGTGCCATTCTGGTGGATTATTACGCGTTTACCTAAAAGAATATCCCACCTTTGCCAATCGTTTAAAAAATGTTCTAGATTGAGATTAGAAAAAGTATCTAAACGCGCCCGCAGATGATTCATCATTGTTGCAATAATAACATTACGTGAGGGTAAGCTAGTCTTTAACCCTGATCGCAAACTTGTCCATGGTTGAGAAATCCCCGATTGCTCTAAACCAGCCTCTTGCATTCCTACATTCAAGCCAATACCAATCACCACACGTCCTGTTTGATCTTGAGATTCTAGTAATATTCCGCCTAGTTTCTTTTCATTCCAAAAAATATCATTGGGCCATTTAACCCCATGATCACGTAAACCCAATGCTTGTAAACTTTCTGCTACTGCTATACCGACGAGCAAGCCTAATAATGACCAGTGTTCTGTTATTTCTTCAAAACAATAACACAGCGAAAAATATATATTACCCGCATCCGGTGATACCCACTGATTGCCGCGTC
>CAZMWD010000089.1:0-5398 GCA_964569685.1 uncultured Cocleimonas sp.
AATTTAGTGAGCTAGCCATTCAATCTTTTTTGAATGGGCTACTCAATTATTAAGCACTAGCTGTCATGCTATCCGTTTTTAAAAACAAATTTCGCCACTGAGTTATGCTGAGGTCTCTAATAAACAAAGGTCTCTATTTAGAAGAAACAACGTGGTAAGGCCTGTTTTTACAAACAGGCTTTTTAATCTTGCCCGTGTTGTTATCTGAAACGATAGTTAAACCCAGCGAAACCCATCCTTGCATTCCATCTCGGTAATATTTTAATTTTTCTGTAGGATAAGATAAAGCTAGCAATGCTTTAATCGCTTTTGATGTTTGTCCGCACCAGCTACCGTTGCAATAAAAAACTAATGTTTTTGCATTAGTAAAATCTAAAAAATCATTAATATTACTGTTTGAGAGCGCTTTATTTAGATCACCCGTGTTGGTGCCTTGGATGATCTTGACTCCAAATTGATCACTTAAAATAGTGATAATTGTGTTTAAAGTTGTATCAGTTGATAACGTTAATGATGTCCAGGGAATATGTACAGAACTTGGTATTGTTCCCATATCAACCCACTCTTTAATGCGAGAATCGATAATCATAATCGAATCATCGCTATTTGCTTGTTGCAGGTAATCCAGTATTTCAAGCTCTCCGATAGTTTCTATGCCTGCAGAAATTGTCATGGGTTGTACGCAGAACGGGGGACAAGGTCGTGAGGTTTTTGTATATAAATCAGTTATTCTTGCATCTCTATTTTGATCACGCTGAATGATGACTTCTTCGCCTCTATGCTTAACGGTTATTTTTGCAAGTTGAGTTGTGATGCCCACAGGTCTGTGCGTTTTTTTATTGGCATTAGAGGATGTGGGAGAGCCCACAGCTATTTTTCTTAATAATTGTGTAAAGCCCATGTCATTTCCGTTATATTTTAATTTGATTTATCCGTATTGAAGTCATGGATCAGCCTGCGCGAGCATGACGATTTCATGAGTATATTAGAGCGGGCTAATATTATCTAGTGTTTCGTTGTAACAGTTTACTGATAGTCTAAATTTTTGATAACGGTGTTATCATTCCTTGCAATATTCTCGTTTAAGGTTTTTAAATGATCGTACTCTCTGATGTCACGCTACGCCGTGGCTCTCAAAAACTCTTATCTGATGTATCAATCAGTATTCACTCTACTTATAAAGTGGGGCTGACAGGCGCGAACGGCACAGGTAAGTCCAGCTTGTTTGCGATGCTACGTGGAGAGCTGGGGCAAGATGAAGGTGATGTGAGTATTCCGCCGAACTGGGTAATCGCTCATGTTGCGCAAGAAACGCCCGCGTCGAATATGAGCGCGCTAGAGTATGTTTTACAAGGCGATACCGAATACATCGAATTGCATAAACAATTAGAGACAGCCGAAGGTGAACATTTAGGCGAATTACATGGGCAACTCGATGCGATTGATGGTTACACCACAGAAAGTAGGGCGGCAACGTTATTACATGGTTTGGGATTTTCATCTAAGCAAATAAATAATGCGGTCAACAGTTTCTCCGGTGGTTGGCGAATGCGCTTGAATTTGGCGCAAGCATTGATGTGTCGTTCTGATTTATTGTTATTGGATGAGCCAACCAATCATCTCGATTTAGATGCGGTGATTTGGCTACAAGATTGGCTAATAAAATACGCAGGTACGTTGATTTTAATTTCACATGACCGAGAATTTCTTGATGCTGTGGTGAAAAACATTGCCCACATAGAGCATTCGAAATTGTTGTTGTATAGCGGTAATTATTCTTCTTTTGAAAAAATACGTGCGGAGCGTTTGGCGCAACAGCAAAGTGCTTACGAGAAACAACAACGAGAACGGGCGCATATGCAAGCTTATGTGGATCGTTTTCGTGCCCAAGCCACCAAAGCCAAGCAAGCACAAAGTCGTTTAAAAGCCTTGGGGCGGATGGAAGAAATATCGGCGGCACAGGTGGATTCACCGTTTCATTTTAGTTTTTTTGAGCCAGTAAAATTACCCGAACGATTACTTAATGTGACCGATGCGGCGATTGGTTATGGCGATACGGTTATTGTTAAAGACTTAAAAATGCAACTCCTGCCGGGGCAACGCATTGGTTTAATTGGCCCAAACGGTGCGGGTAAATCTACATTAATAAAGTTTTTGGCGGGCGAGTTAGAAGCGCAAGCGGGCGAGTCTTGGCAAGCACAAGATTTAAAAATTGGTTATTTTGCACAGCACCAATTAGAACAGCTAAACCTTGATCAATCGGCGTTAGAGCAACTTAGGGCGATAGATAAAGTAGTCAATAGTACAGATCAAGCCAGAGAGCAAGATTTACGCAATTATTTGGGTGGTTTTGGTTTTAAAGGCGAACGAATAGATGAGCCTGTAAAGCCTTTTTCAGGTGGCGAAAAAGCGCGATTAGTATTGGCATTGTTAGTTTATCAAAAGCCAAATCTATTGTTGCTGGATGAGCCAACCAATCATTTAGATTTACAAATGCGACATGCTTTAAGCGTTGCGTTGCAAGGTTTTACAGGAGCAATGGTGATTGTGTCGCATGATCGTCATTTACTAAAAACGGTCACCGATGAACTTGTGATTGTGCATGATACAAAAGCGGAAGCATTCGATGGTGATTTAGATGATTACGCCAAATATATTGCCGATTTTATAAAAGATACAGCGATTAATGACGCACCACCTCAAGAAACTCAAATATTAAGCCGTAAAGAGCAACGTCAATTAGATGCAGAACGCAGAAAGCAACTGCAACCATTAAGTAATCAACTTAAAAAATTAGAAAAACAGCTGGATGAATTAACACAGAAAAAGGATGGATTAGAAACGATATTGGCCGATGCAGATATTTATCTTGATGAAAATAAAGAGAAATTAAAGAAATTGCTACTGGAGAAAAGCGGGGTAGATAAATCGTTAGAAATGATTGAGATGGATTGGATGGAGGTAGGAGAAGCTTACGAGGAAGCATCTAAAGATTTGATTTAGTCTATCGCTATTCATCCGGCTTTCAGCTTGGCAATGTTACTATTAAGCATTGGTTTAAACTTATAAATTTTATAATAAAAATATGTCTTTAATTAACGCAAGTACACCTTTTGCTTTAACGATTCCTGCATCTTTGGCAATTCACGCCTTTGTTATTGCAGGTGTGGGTTTTGGTTTTCCCGATGCTAATGCAGTACGCCATGCGCCCTTATTGGATATTACGATCGTTAACACCCAGACAGATGAACTCATTAAAAAAGCAGATTTTATTGCTAATGCCAACCAGCAGGGCAGTGGTTCTAAGGAAGAGAAATCGCGTCTTACCAGCCCGTTTGCATCACAAAACCCGAATAATGAAAACGGCGATGAACTGATTAAATCAGAAGAAAGTACGCCAGATGTTGTGCCAAAGTTAAAGCCACAAGTACTCACTACAAAAGGAAAAACGAATAAACGCGTAGAAAAATTACCCGAAAAAGAAGAGGTGATTGATCCGAAAAAACGCGATAAAGATTTATCTGAACAAGCCGATATAATAGCCAAATTAATGGCAGAAATGAGCCAGCAAGAAGAGCGTTATGCCAAGCGACCACGGATTCATTTTCTTGATTCTTTAAGTGCAAAGAGCGCGGTAGAAGCGGAATATATTCATAATTGGTCTAAAAAGCTGGAACGAATCGGTAATATCAATTTCCCTCAACAAGCGATACAATTGAGTTTAAGTGGTACATTGATTGTTAATGCAACGTTGGATCGCGCCGGACGAGTAGTTGAAATGCAAATTTCACGTTCATCAGGTTCTAAAGTACTTGATGCTGCTGCGTTGAGAATTATTAAGCTGGCAGCGCCATACGAACCATTGCCTAAAAAGATTCGCGAAAAGTATGATCGTCTTAATATTACACGAACAATCGTTTTCCATAAGAAGGGAGATTTCTCTTCAAGATAATGGCTTCCTTACAATTAAGGTGCACTCAAGGAGATCCTGATCAAGTCCCATAAATTCTGGCAACGCCAAGTTTCCAAGTTAGAGGCATTTGTTTTTTTGTATAGTTATTCTATGGTAAAAACAAATAACGAAGAAATTGGAAACTTGGCTAAGCCCCGCAGGGTAAGCCTCTAGGGCATCATCTTCGTTGTTACACTTTTTGTAAAGGCAATAAGCATTTACTGCAAAGCGTGCCTAGAATATGATGCCCTAGAGACTTACAGAATTTTATGGGACTTAATCAGGATCTCCTTGAGGGTAGAATGAAAAGCACTGAGCAAGAAGAACAAAAGAACAAACAAACACAAACGGGAGAAGCGTCTAGTTATCTCCAAAGTCAGCTATTGATTGCTATGCCTGCGATGGGTGATCCCACCTTCAAACAAACGGTCACCTTGATTTGCCAACATAATGCGGATGGTTGTTTCGGTTTGACTATTAATCGCCCTATTCAAATTACACTCGATGAATTATTTGGTCAACTTAATATAACGACAGAAGATGCTGTGGTAAAAGGTGAACTAGCTTTAAAAGGCGGCCCTGTTCAGCCAGATCAAGGGTTTGTCATTCACGATGCTGTTCCAAATGACGATAATTCCGCTAAAACATGGGAAAACACCTTAACAATAAATGATAGTTTAGCGGTGACTGCATCACGTGATATTTTATTTGATATTGCTAAAGGCGAAGGTCCGCAACATTATTTATTAGCATTAGGTTGTGCCAGTTGGACGGCAGGGCAAATAGAACAAGAAGTGCTAGATAATGCATGGTTAAATTGCCCCAGCGATAACAAAATATTGTTTGATACACCTTATGAGAGACGCTGGAATAGCGCGATTGATAGTTTGGGGTTTGATGTGAATTCAATCAGCCATACAGCAGGTCATGCTTAATTGTTTTTGAATTGTAAATTAGGCACTATTTTGCTCCCGCTCCTTAACAGAGGGTGTCGTAATACAAGTCGTAGGTTGGTGTTGAGGAACGAAGCCCAACGTGATGCTGTTTGTTGGGCTTCGCAAACTCAGCGCCAACCTACAATGGATCTTTTGCGACACCCTGCTAGTGAGAGGGTGTTATTCCGGTGTAATGCTTAAAAATGTCTACAGTCATTGCATTTGATTTTGGCTTAAAACGCACAGGCGTTGCTGTTGGTAATACACTTACCGGTAGCGCATCGCCAGAAACAGCGTTATTTAGCACCGATGAAAAACCTGACTGGGAAGGAATCACACAATTGATTGAAGAATGGAAGCCTGCGCAGTTAGTGGTGGGAATGCCAACTGAACTTGATGGCACTGAAAGCCCACTCACTAAACGAATAGTGCGTTTTTGTAATCAATTAAACGGGCGTTATAATTTACCCGTTGATCAAGAAAACGAACAGTTTACGTCCATAGAAGCGGC
>CAZMWD010000089.1:5498-8150 GCA_964569685.1 uncultured Cocleimonas sp.
TTTGATTTGGAAAACAAACATATTATTTTAGTGGATGATGTGCTGTATACTGGGCGCACGATTCGCGCGGCCATGAATGAATTATTCGATTATGGTCGTCCCGCCAGTATAACGCTGGCGGTATTAATGGACAGGAAAGGCGCGCGTGAGTTGCCAATAGAAGCACAGGTTGTTGGAGCTAGGGAGAAATTGGATAAAGACAGTTATTGTCGTATCGAAGAAAAAGACGGCAAACTGACGTTAGACATAATTGATCGTGATGAAAAATAAGTGAGTAATAAACAATCACACTTGACAACCCTGGCATTAACCCCTGCATTAACAAGGGTGTCAACGACAAGGGAGTTAATTCCGGGTCCTTTGCCATCATCGTTACAGTTAACGGACGATGGCAAGCTTAGACATTTTCTCACTATTGAAGGTTTGCCTCCCTTATTACTTGAAGAAATTTTAGATCGTGCCGATCAAATTTTAAATCTCCCTAATACCGCTCAAAATAAATTGCCCTTACTGCGTGGCAAAACAGTGATGAATTTGTTTTTCGAAAATTCTACGCGTACACGTACCACCTTTGAACTTGCGGCAAAACGCTTGTCCGCCGACCTCATTAATCTTGATATACGAAATTCTGCTGCCGCTAAAGGCGAAAGTCTGCTGGATACGATTCGTAATTTAGAAGCGATGAACTGCGATATGTTTGTGGTTCGCCACCCTAGCAGTGGTGCGGCACATTTTATTGCACGTTATTGCGCGCCTCATATCAGCGTATTAAATGCAGGTGATGGCAGGCACGCACACCCAACACAAGCGATGTTGGATATGCTGACAATTCGGCAACATAAAGGTGACTTTACGCCGCTAAAAGTCGCTATCGTCGGAGACATTGCTCATTCTCGTGTGGCACGATCACAGATTCATGCGCTGACGACATTATGTACGGGTGAAATCCGCTTGATTGCGCCTAAAACATTAATGCCGCAGGGTATCGAAGATATGGGCGTAAGCGTTTATACCGATGTCGAAAAAGGGTTGAAAGATGTTGATGTGGTGATTATGTTGCGCCTGCAACATGAGCGAATGAATAGCGCGTTGCTTCCATCCGTTCGAGAATACTATGCGCGTTATGGCTTAACCGAAGAGCGTTTAAGTCTAGCAAAACCCGATGCCATTGTGATGCACCCAGGGCCTGCGAATCGTGGCGTGGAAATAGATTCGGCAGTGGCAGATGGCTCACAATCAGTGATTATGCAGCAAGTGACCAATGGCATTGCTATTCGTATGGCGATTATGTCGATGGTGATGGGTGCTGGCTTGGTTGGAGGCTCGTAAACGTATGAAAAATAAAACGACTCTAATTAAAAATGGCAGAGTGATTGATCCAGTCAACAATATAGATGTAATCTGTGATATTGCACTTCGTAAGCGAAAAATTCTCGCGGTAGGTAACGATATTCCGGCAGATTTCAAAGCAGATACAGAAATAGATGCAACTGATTTATGGGTATTGCCAGGTTTGGTTGATCTTAGTGTTTATTTGCGAGAACCTGGGCAAGAAAATAAAACGCGCATTATGAATGAAACCTATGCAGCGGTGAGCGCAGGAATAACACGTGTTTGCACAATGCCAGAAGCAGATTCCCCAATTGATAGTGGCGCAACGGTTAAGCTTATTCGTAATAAAGCAAAACAAGCAGGTTTTGCACGGGTGAGTGTGATTGGTGCATTAACCGAAAAATTAGCAGGCAAGCAACTCAGCCACATGGGTAGTTTAAAATACGTTGATTGTGTCGGTGTTAGTCAGGGGCATGAACCGATTCAAGATTTAGCGACATTAAGAAAAGCAATGGAATACGCGGCAACTTACGAATTACCTCTCTTTTTACACCCGTTTGAACATTCGTTGATGAGTGCAGGTGGTATGAATGAAGGTGCGTTAGCAACGCGTTTGGGCTTGCCTCCCATTTCAGTTGCGGCAGAAACAGCGGCAATCTCACAAATATTGACATTGGTGGCGCAAACAAAAGTGGCGGTACATTTTTGCCGGCTTTCTAGCGCAGAAGGTGTTCATCTAATCGCATTAGCAAAAGAAGGCGGCTTACCTGTAACAGCAGATGTTGCCGCACACCAATTATTTTTAACAGAAATGGATGTCAGTGATTTTAATCCGCTGTGTCATGTGTCGCCACCATTGCGCACGCAACGCGACCAAGATGCATTAAGAAAAGCCTTAACAGATGGCGTGATTGATGCGGTGTGTTCTGATCATCAACCCCACGAAGTTGATGCAAAGTTAGCGCCGTTTGAAGAAACCAGTCCGGGTATTTCTGGCTTAGAAACCTTATTACCTTTGATGATGCGATTAGTTGAAGAAGGGGTGCTGACAGAAACTCAAGCCTTAGCTTTTGTCACACATAAGCCAGCACATATTGCGGGTTTAAAAAGTGGCACATTAAGCGCAGGACAATGTGCTGATTTGAGTTTATTTGACCCTCAGAATTTTTGGCAATTAGAAGTAGATAAATTAGTGAGTAAGGGGAAAAACACGCCTTTCTCAGGCTGGGGCTTTAATGGTAAAACAGCTAAAACATGGGTTAAGGGTAAGGTGGTTTTTAGTCAATGAACGTTTTTTTTAGGCAACGCGCAATAAATAAC
>CAZMWD010000090.1:0-8067 GCA_964569685.1 uncultured Cocleimonas sp.
GCCTAAAACACGAAAGGCATCGACAGCGGTACTTTTACCACAGCCGATGCCTCCGGTGAGACCTATTTTTAACAAATGTAGACCTTTTATTATGCGTAAACAGACTCTTTACCAAACTTCTTAGTCAGTAAGTAATAAAAAGTAACACGAGACTTCATACGCGCTTCTTTCATTGTCGCACAAACGTCTTTAATTGCCGCATCTAGTTCAGGACTATCGTCCATTCCTAATTTTTTCATAAGGAAATTCTTCTTAACGGTGGTTAGCTCGTTGTCGTCACCACAAGAAACTAGCATAGCATCCTTGTTTTCATGAACCAGTTTTAAGCTATCAAAAATAGCACCCGCTAATTTTTCATCAGCCCCACTATCATATTTTTGTACATCTGCTACAGCACTTGCTAAATCTGCCATGTTGTTTCTCCTTTGTCTATTAGGTATCTAATAGGTGTTTAATAAGCCTAAATAGGACTTAATTATAATAAAACATCTCCGTTAACAGCCTGATTTTAAATGGATAGGGTAAGTTAATCAAGTCGTCATATTTACCCTAATCCCCAGATAGAAAACACAACGATAGCACAAGTCTTTGACGACTCACTGTGTTCATTCTAATAATCGAGTTATCTCATTTCTAAACACTTGAAATGGTAAGCTCGCTAACGACTCACTACGTTCGTTCTAATAATCGAGTTATCCATTTTAAAAAACAAACTGGGTGAAACGAATATATTTTGAATATCCTGTAAAATAAAATACTTGCACTCTTATTCGCGTTTCTATCTGGGGATTAGGGGTTTAATGATAATTTAAATTATGCACTATCATTTTCTTTAGTAGAATCCAACTGTGCCACTAAACTATCCGGTAATTGCATCGACTGTGCTAACGATGAGAGATACTCGCGTTCCATAGAATTTTCTTTATCTGTGACAATAGCGGATACAAGGTAAATTTCAGCTGCAATGGCTTTATTTTCTGCCAAGGCGGCTACTTCTTTAATATCTAATGGTTTGCTTATTTCTTCTTCAAGTAGACTGGCAATTTCTTTGCTCAAGCCTAGTTTATCAATCTGTTTGTGAATTATTTCAACTTCTTTTTTATTGATGTGACCATCCGACTTGGCGGCTGCAATCATTGCTTTTAATAGAATAAGGCTACGTTCGTTGGCATCTTTTTCAGATAATTCGTTTATAGGAATAAGTTGGGTCTCAGCTGCTTCTTGTGCAGCTTGGTCAGCATTTTGTTGTTGCCAGTTTTGATAGGCTTTCCAACCGATACCACCGATTGCGGCTAAGCTACCTATTTTTAATGCAGACCCTGTGATTCGCCGTCCTGCGCCTGTACCTAATAGTAAGGCTAAAACACCGACCGCGATAGCCCCTTTTTTCATGCCATCCATTGTTGCATCACGCTGATCACCCGTTTGGGGTATTTTTAATTTTTCTTCAGCAATGGTTTGACCTTTGGTCGCAAGGTCTTTGCCTGTTTTAAGTATTTCATCGAGTAATGTTTTTGTATCCATGGCTTGACTCCTTCCTTGTTTATAATTTACATAAAACCTGATTCTATCGCACTGTATGGCTTTGCAGGATATAATTCAACTGCTATCAACTACTTTTATAGTGATAAATTTATTTAGTACACATTTTATCATGTGTGGCTTACCTCTAATCTGATCTTAATAGTAGAATAATAACTTTTACGAGATGATTGACCTGTTTTCAAGTTCATTTTCTTTCTCTAATGTCCGTGTAAAGATTTAATAATATCGTATGAAAAAAATAGCGTTTGTTATACATTCAATGAAATCGGGCGGTGCAGAGCGAGCCATTTCAAATCTATCGCTTGCTATGCAAGCAGATCATAATGTCTCTTTAGTTGTTTTTGATGCAACCAATATGGGGTACCCTCATGGTGGTAAGCTGATAGATTTAAATATACATTCAAAAAATAATATCATTGGAAAAATATTGATTGTTTTTAAACGTGCGCGTCGTTTACGTAAATTGTATAAAGAGCAGAATTTTGATGCGGTATTTACCTTTATGGAAGGTGCAGGTTTCCCCAGTGTGCTTGCAACTAAAGAAACCATTGTTTCAATCCACGATAATCCGAAATCATTAAATAAAATATATCAGCCTTTTTTGCCTTATTTGTATCCAAAAGCTAAAAAAATCGTGACCTGCGCAAAAGCGATAGAAGAAAAAATTATTGATGAATATCATTTTAATAATACGACGACGATTTATAATTCTGTTGACATGAATAATGCGACTACCCTTTCTAAGGAAGATATTCCAGAGACACGCCCGTTTTTATTGGCTATAGGTAGGCTTGCACCACAAAAAGGTTTTGATTATTTAATAGAAGCATTTGCTGCTAGTAAAGCTAAAGATGATGTTGATGTGCTGATTTTAGGGGAGGGTGCTGAACGCCCAGCACTTGAAGCGTTAATAGAAAAACATGATTTGGTTGGTAAAGTCATTTTAAAAGGTACGGTAAGTAATCCTTTTGCTTATTACTCAAAGGCAGAGTTTTTTGTACTTTCTAGCCGTCATGAAGGTTTTCCAAATATTTTAATAGAAGCAATGGCATGTCATTGCCCTTGTGTATCTTATGATTGTGAAACAGGGCCAAATGAAATTATAAAACCAGGTGTAAATGGTTTATTAGTGGAGCCAGAAAATGTAGCCGCATTAACGAAGGCAATTGATACATTGCATGCGGATACAGAAATGAGAGAGAAATTTAAAGCGAATACAAAAACCTCAATAGAACATTTGACGCCACAGGCAATTGCGCAAGACTGGATAAAGCTAATTGAATGAGGCAGTAACAAGCTGAAGTCTCAAGCTTTTAAAATAATTTAAAATTCACAAAAAAGCCCGCAAAATGCGGGCTTTTCGAGTAATTTAATTTTTTACAAAATTAGATTGCTACGATGTTTTCTGCTTGAGGTCCTTTTTGACCGTCAGTAACAGTGAATTCAACTTTTTGACCTTCGTTCAAAGTTTTGAAGCCATCACCTGTGATTGCGCTGAAGTGAGCGAAAACGTCTGGTCCGTCTTCTTGCTCGATAAAGCCGAAGCCTTTAGATTCGTTGAACCATTTTACTGTTCCAGTAGTTGTAGCCATAATTTTTTTCCTAAATATTCAAAAGTTATAAATTTCCTTAGAACATTTTTACAGATTTATATCAATAAAAAAGCCTAAGATTTGTGCTGAAGTGGTGTTGCTATGACTTATGAAAATCAGGACGAGGTATTAAATAAAGACTTCGAGATGGTGTTGCATAAATATAAAACGTACTTTCAAGCTACGGGGTATTATATACTACCCGTACCCTTAGTCAAACGCTTGGTACATTAGTTCAAATTATTTGGTAAAATTTTCCAATACTTGCTTTACAAAGGGCACTGTAATCACCGTTTTTTGTTTTAAACTTTCTTTATCTAGTTGATTGAGTATGCTCATTAATGATTCTATATCTCTTGGGTAGCGACGGTATAAGTAATCAATGACACGATCAGATAACTCAAAACCCCTTTGTTCAGCGCGTGCTTGCAACGCTTTGGGTTTATCATCATCGCTTAAAACCTGTAGTTGATAGCTACCACCCCAGATAAGTCTTGAGGCTAGATCGGGTAAAATACATTCAAGTTTACGTGGGTTTTCTTTGCTACTCAGTAATAAACGTTGTTGGTTTTCGCGTGTAGCATTAATCAGGTTAAACAGTGCTGTTTCCCACTCTTTATTGCCAATGACGCAATCAATATCATCAAGCACCACCAGTTGGGAGTGAGATAAGCCATTTAAAATATCCACGCCACGAGATTTAAAAATTTTTAGAGGGATATAACTGGCACTAAAATTATCTTTCGTCGCTTGTGTGCAACAGGCTTGTAATAAATGTGTTTTTCCTGAATATTGCGTGCCCCACAGAATATTTTGTTGGGGATCTTTAGATGAAACAAACGTACGCAATACGCTGACTATTTCTGCGTTTGAGCTTTTATCTTCTGTGTAATACGAGCTAAAACGTAAGCCGTCACGGAAGTTTACATTTAAGGTGAGTTGCTGGGCCGTCATTGTTGATATATCAAATGTGCAAAGGTTTAGGAATTAGTTTTATGCATTTTTTTCTTCTTTATTAACAAGGGCTTCTTGCATATCACCTGCTATAAGTTCTTCACCTTCTTTATAAATATGGCTACTTTTGTAGGATTTATTTAAATGGCGCATGACAACGGCGATTACCGCAAACACGGGTAAAGCGAGTAATATGCCAAAGAATCCAAATAATTGACCCCCTGCGAGTACTGAAAAAATCACGGCGACTGGATGCAAGCCAATACGATCGCCAACTAAAAGTGGCGTTAGAATGGTTCCTTCTATGGCTTGAGCGACTATAAACACGAGGGCAACCCAGAGTAAATTAGTAGGGTCTTGTGTTTGAAACATAATGGCAACGCCAGCCATTACGATGCCAACGACTAAACCCATATAGGGAATAAAGCTTAAAATACCTGCCAACATGCCAATTAACAAGGCTAATTCTAAGCCGATTAGTTTTAAGCCAACGGCATAAATCGTGCCTAATGCCAGCATAACTAACATTTGACCCCGTAAAAAAGCACCTAAAACATCATCAGATTCTTTGGCTAATTTGGATATTGTTGGTTCTACCGAGCGTGGGAGTAGATCATGAATATAGGCAATTAAATTATCCCAATCACGTAATAGATAAAAGGTAATCACCGGGATTAGAAATAGGTTAGCCGCCCAGCTTGCAACCACCATACCTGAATGGGATACGGTTCTAACTAAACCTTTGAAGAAGCCACCCGCATGGGAGAACTGCTCGCTAAATGTTGTTTTGAGTTGTGCAATTTCTAAAGCCGGAATACTAATACCAAAAGTATCTTTTAAGGTCGGTTCTAAATTAATCATAATCCAGTCAATATAACTGGGCACTTTTGAAATTAATAATTTAATTTGAGATTCTATTAAAGGCACTAAAAAAAGAGCAATGGGCAATATAATCAAAAAAGCGGCAAAGAAAACGATAACAACCGACAATGTGCGCGATATTTTAAATTTTTCGAGGCGATCAACTAAAGGGTCACCTAAATAAGCAAGTAAGGCACCTGTTATAAAGGGTAATAAGATAGGGGCTAGTAAATATAATAATAAGCTAGCAACAATGGCAATAGCCAGCCAGAACCAACGAGTACTTTGTGTCATGTCTTTTTATGCCCTTTTTTAGTTGCTTTTTTTCTAGTTAATTCGTTTTTAGTATAGCCCGTCCAAATCACAATATAGGCAAGCCCACTCAGAATGGTTGTGACTGCTACCGCAATTTGCATGCCTTCTATGAATTGCTGTGGCAAGCTAGCAAAGGCTAAATGATACATAATAAACAGTATAAACACTATTTGCAGTGCTGTATTTACTTTGCTGATAAACAGGGGGGACATGTCGAGTTTATGTGTTAGCCATTGACACGCGCTTGCGCCTAATAAAATGATAAGATCACGACCAATAACCAAAACAGTGAGCCATAGTGGGATAACCCCTTTATGAGCGAGAGAGATAAAAAGAACAATGAGTAACAATTTATCTGCGATAGGATCAAGAAATGAGCCTAAGCGACTTTGCCAGCTAAATACGCGGGCAAGAAAGCCATCTAATGCATCAGAAATGCCTGCAATTAAAATGAGAATAAAGGCATTCATCCACGACTGACGATGCAAAAGTATGGCAATAGGGATGATCAGTAATATTCTTAATACACTGATAATGTTTGGGATATGATGCAATCGTTATTAAACCTGTTTTAGCAGACTGAGACCTCAGGCTATAATTCTAGCACATCTTGCATATCGTACACGCCACTCTGTTTGTTTGTGACCCAAATAGCAGAACGCACAGCACCTTTGGCAAAGGTCATACGACTGGATGCTTTATGGGTGATTTCTAAACGTTCGCCAATATCAGCAAACATGACGGTGTGCTCGCCAACAATATCGCCGGCTCGAATGGTTTGAAAACCGATGTCTTTTCTATTGCGTTCACCGGTGTTACCTTCGCGACAGTATACTGCGTTCTCATCTAACGAACGATCCAATGTTTTAGCAATCACTTCGCCCATTTTAAGTGCCGTGCCAGAAGGCGCATCCACTTTATGGCGATGATGTGCTTCTATGATTTCAATATCGACGCTGTCGCCTAAAACACGAGAGGCAATTTCTAATAGTTTTAAACTAAGCGTCACACCGACACTGTAATTAGCGGCAAATACGATGGATATTTTTTGTCCTGCCGTTTGAATTTGTGCTTTTTCATCATCGCTGAAACCAGTTGTGCCGATAATCATGGCTTTATTATTCTTAACGCACCAATCGAGGTGGTTGAGAGTAGGAGCAGGGCGGGTGAAATCAATCAGCACATCAAACTCATTGGTTGCATCATCTAGGCTGGGTGCAATAATCACATTATTTTTACCTAAGCCTGCGACTTCGCCAGCATCCGCACCGATTAAAGAGCTATCAGGATGTTCGGTGGCAACACTTAAACGTGCATTTTCAGACTCAGCGCAGGCTTCCATAAGGATTCTTCCCATACGACCGGCTGCACCAACAACTGCTATGTTTAACATTTTGTTATTCCTTTCCATGAAGTTTGCAAAGCAGACTATTAAATTTAGTTTAAGTTATTCTAGGCTTTGTACCACTCTATCCCGCAATCTTCAGATTGCATTCGATTTGATCTAAGTTCAAGGCAAAGCGCGCAAGTGTATGCATTATACATGAGCACTTTTAATGCAGTAATAGAGAAAATTAAAGGTAAGTTGATGAGCTTACTTCTCAGTTGAGTCGAACCAGCCTTTTACGTTTTCGAAGAATGATTTGGTTTTATTACCCCAGCCATGTTGTTGCGGGCTATGTTTTTCACCACCTTTAGCAACAGCTGCTTCAAATTGTTCTAATAATTTCTTCTGCTTTGCGGTTAAATTGATGGGTGTTTCCACTTCAATTTTACACAGTAAATCCCCCTTCATTTGGCTACGAACAGACTTTACGCCTTTGCCTCGTAATCGAAATACTTTACCCGTTTGAGTTTCGGCGGGTATTTTTAAATTCACTTCACCACTTAATGTCGGTACTTTAAGCGTACCCCCCAGTGCTGCTTGCGAAAACCGAATGGGCATTAAGCAATGTAAATTATCACCCTCGCGAGTGAATAACTCGTGTATTTTAAGATGCATCTGCACATACAAATCACCTGCAGGACCACCATTCACACCTGCTTCACCTTCGCCACTCAAGCGAATGCGGTCGCCGGTATCAACCCCTTCGGGTATTTTAACTTCGAGTGTTTTCTTCTCTTCAATGCGTCCCTCACCGTGGCAATCACCACAGGGATCAGAAATAATCGTACCTGCGCCTTGGCAATGCGGGCAAGCCTGTTGCACCGAGAAAAATCCCTGTTGCATACGCACCTGACCTTGACCTTGGCAGGTGCTACAGGTTTCTGGTGCGCTACCTTCTTTCGCGCCTGAACCATCACAGGTTTCACAGGTTTTTTTAGTGGGGATGCGAATATCAACTGTCGTACCAAATACTGCTTCTTCGAGGGTAAGTTCTAAGTTGTATTGCAAATCACTGCCACGGTAAGCCGCATTTGCACCGCCACCCCCTTGGCGACTACCACCAAAAATGTCTTCAAAAATATCACCGAAGCCACCAAAGCCTCCGCCGGGCTGTCCACCACGTGATTGATCAACGCCAGCATGACCAAATTGATCATAAGCCGCACGTTTTTGTGCGTTAGATAAAATTTCGTAAGCTTCTTTTACTTCTTTAAATTTATTTTCGGCTTCTTCGTTATCAGGGTTACGATCGGGGTGAAACTTCATCGCCATGCGACGGTAGGATGTTTTTAATTCTCCGTTGCTACAATTTTTTTGTACGCTAAGGATTTCGTAATAACATTGTTGAGACATTTGAAATAACCATTCTTTCTAAAACAAAAGAAGGCACATCGGAAAAACCGATGTACCTTT
>CAZMWD010000091.1:0-7970 GCA_964569685.1 uncultured Cocleimonas sp.
CGGGCAACAAACGCTTACAACATTCTATCAACAGAATATTCAATCGTTGACGGGGATCGAATTAGACAGCAGTCATCCTAGAAATGATACGGTGCTTGAGCATTCCAAACGTCATGCTGACCCGAACTATATTTGCCCCATGCACCCTCAAATTGTAAAAGGCGAACCGGGTAGCTGTCCTATTTGCGGGATGGATTTGGTGAAAAAAGAAGCGCCCAAACAAGCAGAGGATGATCCGAAAAATGACACCGTATTAGCACATGCTAAACGCCATGCCGACCCCAACTATATTTGCCCCATGCACCCGCAAATTGTAAAAGGCGAGCCTGGTAGCTGCCCTATTTGTGGTATGGATTTAGTCAAAAAAGAAATCAAATCCGTTAAGAAAAAAGCAAAGAAAATCAAATATTGGGTTGCCCCGATGGACGCAAACTATCGTCGTGATGAACCGGGAAAATCGCCCATGGGCATGGACCTTGTGCCTGTTTATGAAACAGCGGATGAAGATACGACTGAGGATGATAATTATCCTAAAATAACGATCAATGCAACCACCGCTCAGAACATGGGGATTCGTGTTGAAACCGCTAATATAAACACCTTGTCGCGTACTATAAAAACCATTGGAAGCGTTACTTATAACGAAGACACATTGCATCATGTTCACGCACGTGCAAACGGCTGGGTCGAGCATGTGTATACCCAATCGTTAGGCGACCCTGTTCGTAAAGGGAGCACTTTATTAGAATTTTATTCGCCCGATATTGTCTCGGCACAAAAGGATTTACTCAATGCAAGAAAGGTGGGGGCTGCGCTCTCTAGTCGGGGTGCTTCTTTAGTAGAATCATCTAAGGTTCGTCTGCGTGATTTAAATGTACCACAAGATATTATTACTAACGTTTTAAAAACGGGAAAATCGAAAAGGCGTGTGCCTATTATTGCCAAAAACAATGGTGTAATTACGCGTGTCGGTATTCGTAACGGCATGTATATTACCCCAAGTACCGAGCTTTATACGATTGCAGATTTATCCTCTGTTTGGGTCTTGGTTGATGTATTTGAACATCAACTCATGTGGGTAAAGAAAGGTAATAAAGCCGAAATTCAAGTGCAAGGTGTGCCAGGAAAAACGTGGACGGGCAGTGTGGATTATATCTACCCTGAATTAAACCCATTAACACGCACGCTGACAGTCAGGCTTAAATTTGATAGCCCAAAACAATTGCTCAAACCCAATATGTTTGCTGATGTCACGTTATTTAACACCCCCAAACAGGTGCTCAGTGTACCCGCTGAATCTATTATTTATTACGAAAAGACACAGCGTATCGTCAAAGTAGTTGAGGATGATGGCAACATGAAAAAGTTTCAACCCGTCGAAATTAAAATTGGAATGCAATCAGGAGGGCAGGTTGAGATTTTAGAAGGCATAAAAGCGGGGGATAAGATTTTAGTGTCAGGGCAATTTATGATTGATTCTGAAAGTAATCTACAAGCCAGTTTTCGTCGTTTAAGCGGGGAGTAAAGTAATGCTAGCTAAAATCATAGAAGCATCAATCAATAACCGTTTTCTAGTTATTGTTGGCACCATAATTCTTACCGTGTGGGGCATTATATCGCTATATAAAACACCGCTGGATGCGATTCCTGATTTATCTGATGTGCAAGTCATTGTTAAAACCAGCTTCCCCGGGCAAGTGCCACAGGTGGTTGAAGATCAAGTCACCTACCCTATTACCACCACCATGCTAAGCGTTCCAAAAGCAACCGTAGTGCGGGGTTTTTCATTCTTTGGTGATTCTTATGTGTACGTGATTTTTGAAGATGGCACAGACATTTATTGGGCGCGAGCGCGCGTGCAAGAATACCTAAGTCAGGCCGCTAGCCAATTACCCGACAATGTAGAACCACGCCTTGGACCGGATGCAACGGGTGTTGGTTGGGTCTATGAATACGCATTGGTTGATCGTAGTAATAACCATGATTTATCACAACTGCGTAGTATTCAAGATTGGTTTTTAAAATACGAATTGCAAACCGTTCCCGGTGTTTCTGAAGTTGCCACCATTGGCGGTATGGTGAAGCAATACCAAGTGATCGCCGACCCTGATAGCTTACGTGCCTACAATATTACACTGAGCCAATTAAAAACAGCGATTCAACGCGCCAACCAAGAAACCAGTGGCTCGGTAATGGAGCTGGGTGAAGCGGAATATATGATCAGCTCCAAAGGCTATCTTAAAAACGTCACTGACATCGAAAATATTCCCATCAGCCTTGATAAAAAAACCGGCTCGCCCATCTTATTGCGTGATATTGCACAAGTGCGTATCGGTCCACAAATGCGCCGTGGTATTGCCGAGTTAGATGGCGAAGGCGAAGTGGTGGGTGGTATTATCGTGATGCGCTATGGTGAGAATGCGCTACAAGTAATTGAAGATACCAAAAAGAAGCTCGACGAATTAAGAAAAGGTTTACCCGAAGGTGTAGAAATCATCACCACCTATGACCGTTCTAAACTCATATTAAGCGCGGTCGATAACCTGAGAATAAAACTACTCCAAGAATTTGCGGTCGTCGCCATTGTTTGTTTACTTTTTTTATTCCATTTACGCTCGGCATTAGTTGTCATTATTAGTTTGCCGATTGGTATTCTAGTCGCCTTTATTGTGATGCAGCAACAAGGCATCAATGCCAATATTATGTCATTAGGCGGTATTGCGATTGCGATTGGCACCATGGTCGATGCCGCCATTGTAATGATCGAAAATGCACATAAACATCTTGAAAAATGGCAACATAAGCACGGTAAAATGCCCGAAGGTAAAGATCATTGGGATGTGATTACGAAAGCATCGATTGAAGTGGGCCCTGCCTTATTTTTCTCGTTATTGATTATTACATTAAGCTTTATTCCAATCTTTGCATTAGAAGCACAAGAAGGTCGTTTATTTGCGCCTTTGGCATTTACCAAAACCTATTCCATGGCAGCAGCCGCAGGGTTAGCCGTTACCTTAGTACCGGTATTAATGGGTTATTTAATTCGCGGAAAACTGCCCAAAGAAAGTAGCAACCCCATTTCTGTCTTTCTTATTTGGGTCTATCGCCCCTTATTAAATTTATGTTTAAAAGCACCGTGGGCAACCATTGCTGTTTCGATGCTAATCATGGTTTCTGCCATCATCCCATTGCAACAAATAGGCAGTGAGTTTATGCCAGAATTAGAAGAAGGTGATTTACTTTACATGCCCACTACCCTACCCGGTGTTTCGATTGGTAAAGCAAAAGAATTATTAATACAGACGGATCGCTTGATCAAAACCGTACCGGAAGTAGAGCGTGTGTTTGGTAAAATTGGGCGTGCCGAAACCGCTACCGACCCTGCACCTTTAACCATGATCGAAACCACTATTTTACTCAAACCTAAAAGCGAATGGCGCGCTGGCATGACGCTTAAAAAACTCATCAAAGAATTGGATAGTCTCACTAAATTTCCAGGGCTAACCAATGCGTGGGTTCAACCGATTAAAACGCGGATTGATATGCTTGCCACGGGTATTAAAACGCCCGTTGGTATCAAAATAGCAGGGCAAGATTTAAAAGTAATCGAAGGTATTGGTAAAGATATTGAAGCCATTTTAAATGATGTGGAAGGCACAGCTTCGGTATTTTCCGAGCGGGTTTCTGGTGGTCGCTATATTGAGATTATTCCTGATCGCATCACTGCTGCACGTTTTGGCTTAAATATTGCCGATATTCAAACCATTATTAGTTCTGCCGTGGGCGGTGCAAATATCACTCAAACGGTGGAAGGTTTAGAGCGTTACCCCATCAATTTACGATACCCAAAACATACCCGCGATAGTATTGATAAATTGATGGATTTACCCTTGGTCACACCTTCTGGGGCGCATATTCCGCTATCACGTGTGGCTAGCATTCGTGTTGCCGAAGGCCCGCCGATGATAAAGACCGAAAATGCACGGCTTAATGGTTGGACCTTTGTTGATATTAGTGATGTGGATTTGGGTACTTATGTTAAAAATGCCCGCGAGATACTTCAAGAAAAACTTGTATTACCCGCAGGTTATTCGATTACGTGGGCGGGGCAATATGAATACTTACTGCGCGTAAAAGATAAAATGACACTGGTGATTCCGATGACATTATTGATTATTTTATTGCTCCTCTATCTTACCTTTCGGGATTTTGCTGCGGCTTTAATCATTATGCTATCGCTCCCTTTTGCGCTGGTAGGCGGTATTTGGCTTATTTATTTACTAGGATTTAATTTTTCCGTTGCCGTGGCGGTTGGTTTTATTGCACTGGCAGGTGTTGCCGCCGAGTTTGGCGTGATCATGCTACTGTATCTTAATAATGCGTTGCAGCAACACAAACAAGACAATAAACTCCATACGGTGAATGATCTTAAAGACAGTATTATCGAAGGTGCCGTCATGCGGGTACGCCCAAAAGCGATGACGGTGGCGGTGATTATCGCAGGTTTGATTCCGATTATGATCGGCACAGGTACAGGTTCGGATGTAATGCAACGTATCGCCGCCCCGATGATTGGCGGGATGATCACTGCGCCGTTATTATCGCTGTTTGTGATTCCGGTTATTTATTTGATTTGGAAACGACGTGGTCTGGCGACTTCTACAACATCAACTACAGAGAAAAAAGCATTGAAAATAAAAGCTATTGAACCATGAAGTTCTTGAAGAAAATAAAAGACAAAACATTTCATGTTCGAAAGTTTTTATATTACAGGTGTTTTACTTAAGGGACCTCTGATTAAGTCCCATAAATTCTGGCAACGCCAAAAACCCAGAATCGAGGCATAGTTACGCGGAATGCTTATTGCCTTGCAAGTAACTATAACGAAGAGTCTGGGTTTTTGGCTAAGCCCCGATAGGGCTGGCTTACAGGGCATCAACTCCGTTGTTGTGATTTTTGCGAAGGGAACAACCATTCTCAAAATTCACGCCTAGGATTTGATACCCTGTAAGCCAGCAGAATTTTATGGGACTTGATCAGAGGTCCCTTAACAAACAGAGAGAGCCACTTTTAAACCTGCCAAGGGTCTCTCAAGGAACGAATGATGAAAATAATAGTTAGCATTTTTAAAATACTCAGTGCGAGTTTATTAGGATTAGGATTAGGGTTGGGCTTGAGCCTTGCTCAAGCATCACCTAATAAACATAAGCCGGAGGTTACGGGGGTTATGGGGGTTATGCAACTGAATCAATTAGTGAAAATTGCCATTGATAAAAACCCCGAACTAAAGTCTAAAAAGCTGGCTTGGCAGAGTTTGATTCAAAACTATCCACAAGCGATTGCGTTAAACGATCCAAAACTTGTGGTTGGCGAATCCATCAACCCGATTGAAACGCGCCTTGGCCCACAAGATCGTTTTGTTTCCTTAAACCAAAAATTGCCTTATCCCGGTAAACGTAAACTCAAAGGTGAGGTGGTTAAGCACGATATTAACATCGCCAAACAGCGTTACGATCAAGCCAGCCGTGATTTAATCGTAGCGCTTAAACAAGCGTTCTATGAGCTGGTCTATTTAGAAAATGCAATTCGATTAAGTACAAAAAATAAACAGATACTGGATAAAATCACCCATATCGCCACCACCGATTATGCTAATTCAAGTAGTGCGCTTAACGATATAGCCAAAGCACAAAGCCAGTACGCGCAAGTGAGCTATGATTTACAACTGTTAGAAGAATTACGCTCTACTGCCAAAACACAAATTAATACCCTGCTTAACCGAGCGCCCGAACACCCATTTACTATCAACAGCACGGCGCGTAAACCGCCTAAATTTGCACATCCATTAGCGCGTTTATACCAATGGACTGAAACTAATCAAGAATTAAAAATTGCAGATTTAACCATTCAAAAAAATGCCGTGAAAGGTAAATTATCACGCTATTCTAGTTTGCCCGATTTTGATTTAGGTGTTCGTTATACTCAAATTGGTGACTCGGATATTGCTGGTTTACGCCACAGTGGGCGAGATGGTTTAGCCATCACCATCGGCATTAATGTGCCACTTAATCGTAGTAAGAACAAAGCCATCAAACATCAGGCTTATTTGAATAAACAAAAAAGTATTGAAGATAAAAAGGCACTTTCCAACCGTATTAAAAACAAAGTAAAAGGGGTTTATTTCAAAATCACAAATGCCCATCGTTTAACTGTTTTATATGGTAATAATTTAATTCCACAAGCGAATCGTGCAATGAAAGTTGCGCAAATTCAATATCAGGAAAACGCTTACCCTAAAAACAGGGGCTCAATCGCCCAGTATTTAGAAACACAATCAACCTGGCTTAACTTTCAACTTGCCTATCAACGCGCAGTGGCAGACTACTGGATGAACCAAACAGAGATGGAAAAACTAACGGGGAGAAAGCTATGATAAATTACTCTCAACCTCCTTATCGTTGTTGGCAACTAGCGGGGCTAATCAGTATTACCTTAATGCTAAGTGCTTGCAGTAAAAGCAATGAATTGAATAGTTTAGAACGTGATTTTAAGTATCACAAAAGCTCTCAATATGTGAATGAAAACCTTAAATCGGTGGCTTATCCAACAACCCAAAAACAGCCTCATGATAAAACCATTAAGCAATTAGCAATTGTAAAAAATCAGTTAACTCATCGAAAGAATAAAGCATCGGCTCGTGTCAATAGTGTCATTATGCATAACGGTTTATATACACCTTCGCGCGCGATGATAAGGCAATCGAAGACGAAGCAGTCACAGCATCAACAACTAAAGAGTAACGCCAGCTTATCCAAGGTACTGAGTATTGCACTTAAAAACAATTTGGATATAAAAAGCGCACTAGATAACGCCAAAGCAAGCTTAGCCCGTTACGATCAAGTCAGCTTTTTAGATGATATGCTCGCACAATACGCATCTTTCACCCGCGATTTAAAACTAACAGGGAGTAATCAAAAACAAAAGAAACCGGTTAGCTTTCCTTTCCCTGGGTTATCAACATTAAAAGCAAATATTATTGATCAAAGCGTTAATGTATCGCGCTTAACACTCAAACAAACCACGCAAGATGTAATAACAAAAACACGCATCGCTTATTACGAGTTGCAGTTTACACGCCAAGAAATTACGCTGGCAAACAAGAATATTAAATTACTCAATGCCCTTAAAGTGCAGGTCAAAGATAGTTATTCGACCTACGATGTCAATAGTAACATTGATTTAGCCACCATTCTCGATGTGGACATTCAGATCAATAAAAACCAAAATACGCTACAAATTGCCAAGCAAAAACAACACGCACAACAAGCACGCTTGAATGCCTTATTGAACTTACCCTCTGAATTGAAATTGGGACGTTTAGATGCGTTAAAGGCTATTTCTATCAATGCCACAACAGCGAATTTAATTAAAAAAGCCAAGCAACACCGCGTTGAAATCGCTCTATTGCAAACGCAATTAAAAAAGCTAGAACAGATTATTCAACTATCACAAAAGCGTTTTTATCCCGATTTAGATGCAGGCTTTAGCCGTTTTCAAAGCCGTGGAAGTAAGCAACAATTTACAACCAAACCAAAGATAAAAATTAATAATTTCTTTGCTAAAAATGATGCTTATTTAAGCGAAACCAAACTGAGACACACGGCGTTGAAATCTAAAATTAATGCCTTAAAAATTAACACCGAAGATGCTGTTAGACAAGCCTTATCTGTTTATAAATCACAGCAACAAAGCCATGTATTATACCATTCAAAAATAATCCCTAAAGCAAAAGCCACTTTAGAGATTGCCAAAACCTTATATGAAACAGGTGAAACATCGTATTTGGATGTAATTGAATCAAAAGAAAAAATTCTAAATTATCAACTGTTGTCGTTAAAAGCGATTAAGGATTTGAATGTAAGTTGGGCTAAGCTTGCGCGATTGACAGGGAAGCATTTATAAAAACAAAT
>CAZMWD010000092.1:0-5867 GCA_964569685.1 uncultured Cocleimonas sp.
AGAATATGATGCCTTAGAGGCTTACAGAATTTTATGGGACTTGATCAGGATCTCCTTAAGGGCACTGTAGCGCTAAACTAATATTGTTTTCATACCACGCTTGATGACAACGTTTGCGTTCAAGCCGATACAGCCAGTCATACCATGTTTTTGCTGGTAAAATAGTAGGAACTAATTCCGAACTAAAATGGGTTCGCACATCGCCAATAATATCAAGTGATAAGTCCTTTAAGTGATTCAGGTCTATCCGACTGTTACTTAATTGAGATAGCTGTACATTGCTATGAAAAATAATTTTTTCAATGGGCATTACCGTAGCAATGGCGTACACCCAAAGCGCAGCGAAGGCAATAATTCGGAATACATCTTTTCGTTTTTTGGCAAAACTTGCGAGTAATAAGTAGATGAAAACGCCGAGAGCAAAGAATGTCGTGTAACTGGCAAAAAACTTCTCATAACTAAAACCATACCAGAACACATACATGCCCATACGCCATGCAGCAGAGAGTAATAATAAACCAGAAGCCGCAATAAAAATGCGTAAAATAATTTGGGCAACAGCGCCGGTGTTTTTGTAAACCATTAAAAACAAGGCGGTATTTAGTATTGATAAAAAGAACAGTTGCCAAAAACCTGATTTAACAATTTTTTCAGTTTTCCTAAAGTCCTGTGGAAGCGTATCAAGCACCAGATAATCAAGTTGTAACCATAGGAATAAAACATAAATAATCAATATCCCACCCATGACTATGCCAACCACAACATCATCTAAGGCAATTTTTAGTTTAGATTCGGTGATTTCATAGGGGTCTTTGAAGGTATGTAAAGCGGCGAGTAATAATAGTGATAGCACTATTATTAAGAATAATTTTGCAAAAATACTGAAATTTATTGATTTAAAAAACTGAGAGAATAGAGTAGTTACGAGTTGATTAAAATTACTATCAGCAGAGCTTAGTAAAACTAACACGAGCATCGCGATTGGTATTAATAGTGCAATACCCAAGAAAATACGTTTGTTAATTGTGTGATTCTCTTGTTGTCTAAAAGAAGAGATCAATAATTTTTTGCTAAAATTAATCGCACTGACTAACTGTTTAAAGGGTGAAACACTACGTTTGATTATCGAACCTAATAAAGAAAATCCCCAGTAATGCTTTGTTGCATTTATTAGTTGGCTGTAAGCATAAAAAATAGCAGTGGCAGAGGGGAGTATAAAACAGGAAATAACTTTCAACCATGGGTTTTCGAAGAGTGAAAAGCTAAGCGCCATTAAAAACAACGGCGTTATCCAGACCCAATCCTTTTTCAAGGACGTTTGTGGGTTGTTACTCCAAAACAGAGCGCCCAAACCTAACCAAAAAAGGGTAGTATTAAAACCCAAGGCATAAACACCCTGCGACCAGAAATTCCAATGACCTAATACCGCTAACGTTGCGAAGATGATGATAGTCAAAATCTTCTTATTACTAAAGTTCATGCTCTATCCTTATTGATTCAATTAAGGATAGAGTAACGACGCAGTGTGCAATTCTTGTTATTTGATATGGTTGTGATGTGCTTTTTATATGGCTTTAATGTGCAGTTATGTCGTTGCAACGTTATTTAAATGCACAATAGTTTAGAACAAGTTAAAAATTCAATCAGTCGTGCTATATTTGATTAGTTTCTTTTTTTGAAAGTAGGTTATCAAGTGAGTAATACATTAAAACGTCCCGTGGTTGTAATTGGTATCGGTGAAATTGGCTCAGTATTCGCAAGAGGCTTACTGCGTTGCGGACACCCTGTTTACCCAGTTACACGCGATATGGATTTGCAAACAGCATCAACAGAAATAAATAACCCAGAAGCGGTGATTGTGGCAGTGGGTGAATCTGAACTGCAGACTATTTTGAGCAATATGCCCGCGAACTGGAAAGATAAATTAGTCCTCATTCAGAATGAATTATTACCTAAAGACTGGCAACCGCATCATATAAACCCAACGGTTATTTCAGTCTGGTTCGAAAAGAAAAAAGGGCAGGATGTTAAAGTGGTGGTTGCTTCTCCTATTTATGGTAAACACTCGCAGTTAATTGCAGATGCGTTGAGTGCGTTGGATATTCCTAACGTCATTATAAACGATGCTATCAACGATGAAGATCAAATGACATTCGAACTGGTACGCAAAAACTATTATATTTTACTTAGTAATATTGCGGGTTTACGCGTGGGCGGAACGGTTAGCGAGCTTTGGCGTAATCATCAAGACTTTGCAAAAGAAGTGCTAAGCGATATTCATGCGCTTCAAGAGTCAATGGTAGGTGAGCCTTTAGATAATCAAGCATTAACAGATGCGATGTTAATTGCATTTGAAGGTGACCCTGATCATGGCTGTATGGGCAGAAGCGCACCGGCACGATTGAAACGGGCGTTAGCTATTGCACGTGATGCGGATATTGATGTACCCATGCTTAAACAAATTGCTTACGAGCAAGAGTAAACGCGAGAGGTATAAATTAGAATGAAAGCCTCAAGCAACGTTGATAATAATACGCTCTTTAGTGACACAGGCAGTACTAAAAAAAGTGCGCGGAAAAGTGTAGAAAAAATCCCCGCCAAAATTAAAATGGGGGATGAAGTAGATGCATTTTTAGACGCACTGTGGTCCGAACGCGGGCTAAGCCGTAACACCTTAGCGGCCTATGGTCGTGATTTAAATGCCTACGGGCTATGGCTTGAAAATGGATTAAATAAAGAACTGTTACAAGCGAGTGCTTCCGATATTCAAGCGTATGTCGCCTATCGTAGTAAAGCCAATACAAAAGCCAGTAGCATCGCACGGATATTATCCAGTTTACGACGTTACTATCGTTACCAAGTCAGAGAAAATATTTTAGAAGAAGACCCAACGGCATTAATCGAATCGCCCAAACTATCACGCCCCTTACCGGATACTTTGAGCGAATCCGATGTCGATGCCTTAATTAATGGCCCCAACATTGAGGATACGATTGGGCTTCGTGACAGAGCCATGCTAGAGCTTTTATATGCCACCGGTTTGCGTGTATCCGAGTTAGTCGGGCTAGAGCATTCACAAGTTAGCTTACAACAGGGCATTGTACGGGTAATGGGCAAAGGCAATAAAGAACGCCTTGTACCGATGGGGGATGAAGCGGTTTATTGGATTGAAAAATACAAAACAGACGCACGAGATGATTTAATGCAGGGTCATGGCATTTCGGCACAACTGTTTGTTACACGCCGAGGCAGTGGCATGACGCGCCAAGCATTTTGGTATTTAATAAAACGTTATGCCTTGGCAATCGGCATAAGCAAAAAAATATCACCGCATACGTTACGCCACGCATTTGCCACACATTTATTAAATCATGGTGCCGATTTACGTGTTGTACAGTTGTTATTGGGGCATAGCGATTTGTCTACGACTCAAATTTATACGCATGTTGCTAAAGCGCGATTGCAAAGTTTACACCAGCAACATCATCCAAGAGGGTGATTTAAACGTTTACCTGAAGCCGTGATCTCACTACGGCACAGTGCTCAAGCTATTGTTCCTGATGAGTTCAAAACCCCCGTATTAGTTGATAAATATCAATTTTAAATGGTTTTTTTGATCACTCTCCACCCCTTAATTTGCCTCTCAAAACTCATTCAGGGGTAATTGCGTAAATTATTTTGTTCATATATTATAATATAATAATAATCTAAGATGTTGTTTTTTAAAGAATTAATGACTTATACGCATTGACAATGTGCTTGGTTTTATTCATTATGGAGCAATCCAGACCCTGTCTTAAGTTCTCCCCTATGATAATTTTACTTGCTTTGGAGTAATAGAGGTAATTAAGACAGATACATATAATTAAAAACTTGGATCACCCAGAAAGCTAAATATAATTTAGTTTTTCTGAACCGCAAACTTAGGAGATAAATTGATGAACAAAAGGAATAGAACCACAATACCGAAAACCTCAATATTTAAAGCATTATCATTAGTTGCTGCCGTATCAGCAGGTGTCGTACTTTTAAATGGCTGTGATGGTGAGGATTCAACACCAAAAGTAGCTCCAGGAGGAGGCGGAGGTAATCCAATCTCATTAAAGTATGAAGTATGGGGTACCGATCAGTCTAATCAAACAGCAGGTGCTACTGCGTTAGGTGTTAATGGCAGTGCCATGTACGTTTGGGATGGCGATGATGTTAACGCACAAATGGCAGGTGGTGCAAAAGCGCAAGCCATAGGTTGTGGCACAGATGCTAACGTTAAAGGTAAAGGCCCTTGTCAAATGGAAGATATTTTTCCAGGCGCTCTTAAAGATGAGACAGGAACCGCACTGTCAACTAAGTTTGGTGCAGGTTTTGCCAGAATGCATGGTAGCCTTTCGGATCCACAAGGTAAATACATGAACATCAATATGTTCAAAACCGGTGGTGATGGCGGATTTGTGGGTATTATGGATGGTCGTACTAAAGATGCGGTTGCGCTTTTTCAGGTAACCAAAACAGGTAATTCGGCAGGTGGTCGTTCGGTTCATATGTCTTTTTGGAATAAAGACGGCAGTGCCTTGTTGGTTGCTAATCTACACGGACGTATTGTAGAGCGAATTGATATTAGCCGTGATGACGACGGTAATATTACCAATGCCAATATGAATCGTGCTGCCGCATTTAGTGCCGCTAGTGGCGCAAGTGCTCTTCATGTTGAAGATTCTCACGCCTATTCAGGAAAAAATGCAATAGGTAAAGACCTTGTGAGTACCGTGAGTGGTAGTTATAGCCCCTCTGCATTCTCTGAGCTTTTACCTAACGGTGAATGTAAAGAAAATGGATGTGCAACGGGTGAAACAAGCGCTAATGGTGGACGCCCAGGTGGTGTTGTTATTTGTCCTATTGTATCTGATACCGACATGATGTATTTAACCTTCGGTGCCGGTGGTGCAATAGTCATTGATTCTCGTAAAACACCCATGAGTGCAGTTACCGCTTATGGTAACAACGAGCTTAATGGCGCAGGTTGTGGTGGTATTCACCTCGGTGATAAGATTTGGTTAGACGGCGGTGTTTCAGCCGTTGGTGTGGGTGCTGATCGCTCCACTTTTGTTGTTTATACCATTGATGATACTGCTATTGCAGCAGCTGCCAATACAGGCGGGTATTTGAGTGATGATAAAAAACCTAAGGTATTTACTGTATTTAAAGATGCGACTAACACTGCAGCTTCTGGCAACGTGGGAGGTAAGTCAGCCAATACCACAGGTCAAGTTCCTGGTATTACTACGCGTCGTGATGCGCACGGTATGATTGATACTATTGATGGTAAATACATTCATGTGGTTGATCGTATTCAAAATACAATGGAAGTATTTGAAGCCGCAACTGAAACACACATTGGTTCTTACGATCTTACTTCTGCAGATGGTAAGGGTAATGGTGTTGGTCCTTGTGCAGCAGCATCAATAACTGATCCTGAAGTTGTTTCAAGCGGTGATCCATTAGTAACCAATGATCCAGGTCCTGATCTTATGGGTATAACGCCAGATGGAACACACATCGTGGTTGCACTACGTGGTCCTAAACCTGTTACCGTTAATCACGGTGGTCAAGGAAGTTGTCCGGGTGTTGGTATGATTGAGCTAACCGAAGGTGGCGCATCTGGAAAGCTAGTTGCAGTCTTAAGGTCAAAGAATGAAGCAGATACGTTTGTACCGGGTAGTTTTGCAGGTGGTGCTAACTATGTTGGTAAAGAAGCTTCTGACATACACGGTGCTGCCACACGCTTTAAGAGAAATGGTCAGTAGATAACTAACTTTCTTAATTAGTTTGCGAAAAAACACCTCGTGTGTTTTTTCGCACGTTAGCTCTAC
>CAZMWD010000092.1:5967-7966 GCA_964569685.1 uncultured Cocleimonas sp.
TTTCCTATGAAAATAATAAAATCTATCACAACTATTTCAATCATTGCCTGCTTTGGTTTGATTGTAGCCTGTGGAGGTGGTGGCGGTGATACGCCACCAGCAAACAATAACCCAGATAGTGATAACCCTACTAATCCGCCTGCAACAGGAGATGATAACCCAGATACTGATCCGCCTCCAACAGGAGGAACGGGAACGCCCGATGTACTTAAAAGTACCGTGAAACCGAGCAACACATTAATTGATCAAAATAATGGCACGACGACAACGATTACCGTTCAGTTAAAAGATATTCAGAATAAAAATATAACGGGCGGGGGTGAAAATGTCAGCTTATCGTTAGTACCGGCAAGCGGAGGGTCACTAACGGCTGTCACTGATAATGGTAACGGGACTTATACTGCGATACTCACAGCTAATAAAGATATTTCTGCATTAGCGGTAAAAGCAACGCTTAATAATCTCGCACTTCGAAATACTGCTAGAGTCGGTGTAAAAATAAGTTCAAATACTCCCATTAGTGCCTTGGCATCTTTAGGAGAAAAGATTTTTAACGATACCAATTTATCCACTCCTATTGGTCAATCCTGTGCAACCTGTCACGATATTGAGAGCGGCAGGTTTGACGATAAACGCGATAGTAATATAACGTCTGAAGGCGCAGACCCTCTTGATTTTGGCGGGCGTAACTCCCTTACCGTGGGCTATGTTGCACATACTCCTGATAGAACATCTGGTCCTGGAATCAAACTTTTTGGGGGTCAGTTTTGGGATGGAAGAGCCGATGATTTAGAAGAGCAAGCCAGACAGCCCTTCTTAGATGCTGTTGAAATGGGTAACCCAAATAAAGCGACGGTTATTAATAAGATTAAAGCTGCAGACTATGAGGATGAATTTAAAGCGGTTTTTGGTGCAAATTCATTAAATAATGTAGAGACTGCGTTTGTGCAAATATCAGAAGCCATTGCGGCGTTTGAGCGTGGCCCTGTATTTTCCAAATTCACTTCAAAATGGGATGCGGTTCAGGCAGGAACCGCGACATTTACCGCCAGTGAAAGAAGAGGGGAAGCGTTATTCGAAGTAGGTGGGTGCAATGATTGTCATTTTACACCTGAAAGGCTACAAGGCGCACAGATGTTCACTAACTTTGAATATGAAAATATTGGCGTTCCCAGTAATAGCAGTAACCCATTGGTGCTAGAAGCGATTCGAAATAGTAAAACCTTTAAAGACTTTGGTGTGGGTTCTGCTCCAGAGGATATAGCACAAGGTGCGCATTCTGTTAACCCACCTGTGTTTGGCAAAGGTCTATTTAAAGTACCAACGTTGCGTAATATCACAAAAACAGCACCCTATATGCACAACGGTGCTTTTTCAACCTTAGATCAAGTTCTGGATTTTTATAATACAACCCTAGATTTTAATAGTGTACTTAATGTTACTGCCGATCCTGAAGTACCGGATACTGTATTTACTCAGTATGTGGGGTTGTTTTTAGACACTCAGCCGAATATGGATGACATTAAAGCCTTCTTAGAAACACTGTCTGATGGGTTTACACCGTAGTCTTAAAACTAAATAGGATTAATTAATAAAAAACCACGTTTTTAAACGTGGTTTTTTATTGTTCTTATTTTGTAAGCTGCACCATTGCATACATCTGCTTTGCGGTTTTGTCTGAGAGTACTCCAAAAGAAAAATGCGTTATTATTAACAGTTCCAAATGTTATTTCATAATATCTAATCGGAGTGGACTTTTGGTTATCCTGAGCGGGGTCGAAGGGAAGGGACGGATTTCTTGTGCTTTGTTTCAGATATGCGAATACCTTAGCAACTATTAACATGCCTCTTTACTTTTCTATCCATATCTCTTGTTCAATGGGTATGTTACAAAGATTTTTTCTGTCTCAAAAGGGTGTTTTCAGGGGTTGAGGTCTCAATAAATTTATTGTTCCAATACGCTAGTTCAAAACTATGCACTTTCAGTGCAAGGCTTTAG
>CAZMWD010000093.1:0-7920 GCA_964569685.1 uncultured Cocleimonas sp.
TAAACCCGATAAAAACGGTAAACCAAACAAAATTAGGGTGAACGTAGTATGTCAGCAATAAACTGACGAAGATCATTACACCGGCAAAAGCGGTTACTGCATTGTTAACTGTCATTTTTATCTCCTAAATTCAAAAAAACTCACTCCCCCTTAAGTAGGGGAGAGGGCTGGGGTATGAGATATAAACCTCTCATTATTATTTTAGCGTTTATCAATCAAAACGTAATCGCGTGGTAATGATCCGTTATAAAGCTGGCGAGGACGACCAATACGTGATTCTGGATCTTGTATCATCTCATTCCAATGGGTGATCCAGCCAACGGTTCTTGACATCGCAAAGATCACCGTAAACATATTCAAGGGAATGCCCATGGCGAGTAATATAATACCCGAATAAAAGTCGACATTGGGGTATAAATTGCGCGAAACGAAATATTCATCTTCCAGTGCGATACGTTCTAGTTCCATTGCGGTGTCGAATAACTCTTGATATTCGTTGTTCTTACCTAAGTGTAGCAATAAATCATGGCAGGTTTGGCGAATAATACGCGCGCGCGGATCGTAATTTTTATAGATACGGTGTCCAAACCCCATCAGGCGGAAACGATCTTTTTTATCTTTGGCACGGTCGATGTAATATTGCACATCGTTATCCGATTCGACAATATCCACTAACATTCGAATCACTGATTCATTCGCGCCACCATGCGCCGGACCCCAAAGTGAGGCGATACCGGCAGAAACGGCAGCAAAAGGGTTAGCCTCGGAGCTTCCAGTTAAACGCACGGTAGATGTCGATGCATTTTGTTCGTGATCGGCATGTAAAATCATAATTAGATCAAGTGCTTTGACGAAGAACGGATCCGGCACGTATTCTTCGGTGGGCATGCTGAACATCATTTGTAAGAAGTTTTCTGCGTAACTATGATTGTTTTTTGGGTAAGTAAACGGTATGCCATTTGCGTAACGGTAACTCCATGCGGCAATCGTCGGCATTTTAGCAATAAGCTGGTGTGCGGCAACCATGCGATCTTCGGCGTTGTGAATATCAATATCATCATGATAAAACGCAGATAATGCACCGACAACACCGACCATAATCGCCATTGGGTGAGCATCACGTCGAAAGCCACTGTAGAAACCTTTAAGTGCCTCATGCAACATGGTGTGGCAAGTTATAATGGTTTTAAACTGCTTTAATTCTTGTTTGTTGGGTAAGTCACCATCCAGCAATAAATAGCAGACCTCCAAAAAAGAACTGTGATCCGCCAGTTGTTCTATAGGGTATCCACTGTATTGCAATATGCCTTTTTCGCCATCCAGATAGGTAATAGAGCTTTGACAACTGGCGGTTGATAAAAACCCAGGGTCATAGGTAAAATAACCTAATTCACGATAAAGCCCGCGCACGTCAATAGTCGGCGTGCCATTGGTGGGGCGCAATATGGGTAGATCAATCTCTTTGCCAGTTGAGTTGTCTATTAGCGTAACAGTGTCTTTTTTACTCATATTGAGAAATATCGGGGGGATTTTGTATTTAATACGCTAGTATAACGGAGTTGAGTTTTTTTCTTAAGGTTTATGTTATTTATGAAACGTTTAATAATGGGTGGTTTATTTTTTATCTTGATTGGTTGTGGGGTACAAGATGAAGAAACGCAAAATCGTCACGCGAAAATTGTGCCGTGGAATGTCTCTATAAATGAAAATGGTACGACGAACGTTATTGGTGTGGATATTGGTAATGCAACCTTTAAAGACATCATGTTTAAATTAAAACTACTCGCAGAACCCGCTGTGTTTGAAGCACCTGATGGGACTTTAACATTAGAGGCTTATTTCGGGAAAAAGAAATTTGGTGTTTTGACCGCGCGTTTAATTGTCGAAATGGATGCAGACCAAGCATTGCTGAAAACAATGAAACAAGAACAAGCCGATAAGGATTCAACCCCAAGCAATCATTGGAAATATGCGCTTAACGTAAAAAATACCAAACGTGCGAATGATTTACGCGTATGGAAATTGATCTATCTACCAATCACTGATTATGAGCCTAAACAAATGAATTTTTTTGGTGAACCAGCAGAGAAATTAACGATCAATGAAACTGCACAGTATTGGTTGTATCCCGAGAAAGGCATGGTGTTACTTTATGATACAGCAGGGAAAGAGATTTTTTATTATGTCGCTCCAAAAGACTTTGCTCGTTTAAAAGCAGGTTTGCCAAAAGAAACGGTAATGATAATACGGTAATCTTAATATGTCATTCTGGGAAGAAAAAACATTAAAAGAAATGACACGAGACGAATGGGAAAGCCTCTGTGATCACTGTGGAAAATGTTGTTTGCTTAAATTACAAGATGAAGACAGCATTGATAAAAACCTTGATGGTGATTTTGACGAAGCAGAGTCGGTTTATTACACTAATATCGTCTGTGATCTTTTTGATAAACACGATGGCAGTTGCACCGACTATTGGAATAGGGAAGAGCGTGTGCCAACCTGTTTGCGCTTAACACAAGAAAATCTTGAACAGATCGAATGGCTTCCCCCCAGTTGTGCTTATCGCAGAATTATGGAAGGACGTGGCTTGGCAGACTGGCATCATCTGGTTTCTGGCGATAAAAACACCATTCATGAAACAGGTAATTCTGTTTTGGGCAAAGTTGTTTTTGAAAAGGATGCTAATATTAATGATTCTGATGAATATCCCTATGATGATCATATCGTCGAATGGCCACTAAATGATAGCTAGATAAATGCCATCCAAACAATCCAAAAAAGAATTGCAATCGGTTCGTCTCGATAAATGGCTGTGGGCTGCGCGATTTTTTAAAACCCGCGCTAACGCCGTCGAAGCGGTGAATGGCGGAAAAGTACATTTAAATGATCTTCGTGTAAAACCATCCCGTAATATAAAAATAGGGGATGAATTAACTATTACCCGTGATAATTTTAAATACACAGTAACCGTTATCGCACTTAATGATAAACGTCGCCCCGCCAAAGAAGCACAGCTATTATATGAAGAAAGCAAAGACAGTATTAAAGCCAGAGAACAAGAGCGCGATTTACGAAAAATGACGAATGCCAATATGCGTTCAAGTGATAAAAAACCCAATAAAAAAGAACGCCGGCAGATGGATAAGTGGCGCGGGCGTTAGTAAGACGCTATGAGGCGGTGCTTATATCGTGCGTTTTTGTGTTTTGGGTTTATTTTCTTTAACAATGCCTTCTCCCCAAGGGTCACTGTTAATAATACCAACAGGCTTTGTTGAATCACGGTCAAATACCCAGATAACCTCTTTTTTATTATTCCCACTTAATGGAAAGTAAGCGTAATCCTCTGTTTTTCCGCCCTGCTGTTTGAGAAATTCGGCAAGTTTTAGCTTTGTGTTTGTATCCAACAGTAGTTTATCTACAGGAATACTTTTATCTAAGGTTGTTTTGATATGTTGCTCAAAGGGTTGATAATATTCAGGTCGCTTATCTATATCAGGCATTTGATTAAAGACAATACCTAAAATCAGATTACTTTGTGTTGCCGCATCGTCAGGTAATTTTGCTACGACAAACTTAGGCGAAGAAAAAAAGGAGCTTTTCAGATTATTAAGCCACGTTTGTTGAGGATAAATATGACTCACATTGGTTAATGTAAATCTGTCACCCGTAAATACGACATAAGCAGGGTGCTTTAAAAATAAAGAATAAGCACCAAAAACAAAGGCAGCTATTTGAATGGTGAGTAATACATTAATATCAAATTTTAGGTATTTCTTACCTTCTTTAAATACAATAAAAACCAGCAGTGGGCCTAATACCAGATCAACAAAAATCAACATGAAGGCTGTTTTAGTGAAACCACCGAGTGTAGCAAAGGAATATGGAAACCAAGTAAAATAAGCAAAGACTAAAAAAAGTAGAATAATAGCCTGACTGATATACAGATTACGCAAAGCGATTTTAGTTCTCATACAACAATTCCCCAGAAATATGCGATGAGACTAAATGTTATCGATTAATTTCACTACTGAAAAGTTGATAAAGGGTGCTGTTAACACGTTAAGCCTGATTGATTAAATTATGGCTGTCCAAACTTTTCGCTAGACTTTCCTACTAAAAGTTTAGTTATACAAAAGGATTCGTTGCAACCACACCAAAGTACTTTTGAGACGTGTTGAAATCTTCTGATAACAAAGTTGAACAAGCAGTAGCTTCTGCACTTGCAATAATAAGCGAATCCCAATAAGTGGTTTGGTATTTCTGATGAGCATCAATGGCACGAGACACCAGTTTCATATCCATATCAGCAACATTTAATAGTGATAAATGATCGATAGCTTCCCTAGCTTCTTCACTGCTTAAAGGGTTTGAGATTTGTTTGGTAACCACGTTAAAAAACTCGCCAAACACTTGTGTGGATAGCCAACCACAATCATTACGAATATTTTCCAAGATGATTTTCTTTGCAATTTGTTGTTTATCTGACTCGTGGGTATCATAGGCATAGACTAAAATATTCGTATCAAAAAATACACGTTCAGTCATATAAATCTTCCCGTGACCAAGTACGTTTTCCCATATCTCGCTCTAATGTTTTAAAGTTTTTTTCAAGCAAGGCTATTTTGCGTTCTTTTTCAGGTGACTCACGATTCGCTATAGACTGCAGATACTCCCTAATCATAGCCGTCATTGTGCTATTTTTATCAATCGCAATTTTTTTGACTTTTTTAATAATTTCATCATCTACATTAAGCGTAATATTTGTCATGATATGCTGTCCTTATTAAGGGTTTAACTTATTATGGGCGAGTAGGTCGCAGATTGTCAAGTTGAGAATAGTATCAAAGTATTTCTTTTATATTGAGGATGAACCACAAGAGATTTCAAATATTCTCGAACAAATAAAGGGCAGTGGTTTATTCGGCAAATGTTGGGCTTTAGAACGGATAAGTGGTTGAGAAAAGGCGATTAAATTATGGCTGTCCTAGCAGGCTGTTGATTTTCTCTTTTAGGGCATGAAAAAGTATTCATAAAGTACTCGAAATGACTATTTCACCCCCTAAAACCTGCTGTTTTTAGGTAAATTCCCCTTAATTTGGCTTACTCTGAGAGAAAATCAACAGCCTGCTAGTGGTGGTCCTAGTGTTGTGTAGTGTCAAGTCAACACGGCGCATCTTACTTTTCAATCACTGTTTATAAAAACGTTGCACTTCGTTGTTGAATCTAAGATCTAAATTTATCCAATAATATCCAATAAATTAAGTTTTGCTTTTTATAGCTACTAATTACAATTAACTATTTAGGTATGACAATGAAAATGATGAGTGCAAAAGAAGCTAAAAATTCTTTCGGTCTATTTCTTGACTCTGTGCAACAAGAACCTGTAGTTGTAACAAAAAGAGACCGACCAGTTGGCGTAATGTTTTCAATGAATGATTTACCCGCAATGACAGATTTTGTGGATGCAATGAAACTAAAAATAAATGCTGGAATTGCCGAAGGGATAGAGGATGCAGATGCTGGTAGAAGCCAAGAAATTACAGAGGACTATTTGGCAAACTTGAAACAAAAACTACAAATGAGATTAGACAGTAATAAATCAGTATGAAAGATTACCGTGTAGAACTGATGGATACAGCAGAAGAGTGCTTGTTAGAAATTGGTGAGTATATTGCTTTAGATAGCACTGTAAGAGCCATTAATTTTATCGAAGAAAACCTTGTCACTTTTTCCTTTTGCTGGAAGTTTGTATGATGGTATTGAAAATAATACAACAATCAGAACCTTTGTTCATGGGAACTATACAAGTTACTACCGTGTGAATGAATCTACTCAAACAGTAGAAGTTTTATTTGTTTTCAACGGGAAACGAGAAATTACTGATTTTCTTGAGGGAATACATTAAAACAATAACTAATTATTTAATGTGAGGATAGTTACTTAGCGTTTTAAAAATTGCTGGGCAGTTAGTACTGTAATTCCGCAATCTATAAAGCCATTATCGTGCGTAATCAAAAAGTCACATGCCTGTTGTTTAGCGCAAAGACATTGTAAGGTGTCTTCAAAATCTTGCCCTTGATTGTGTAAGCAAAGATCAATAGCATTAGAAATTGTTTCCTCGTCAAATGCAACAACGCGCCACTCTTGAAGAATAAGTTTAAAAAAACTAAGCACTGCCTGTTTGTTTTTAATAATGTAAAAAATAGTTGATAGCATATCCTCACTAATGACAATAGTGTACCCATTGAATATGACTTTCTCTAGAACTTTTGTAGCATTAACATGGTTATCCCTATCAGCATCCAAAATATCAAGCACAATATTGGTATCCAAAAAAATAGACTTCATTAGTATCTGCTGGATTTTTCTGTTTTTAAAGTTTGAATACTCTTATTCTGTGTATCGCCATTGGCTATGCCAGCAAATGACATTAATGCCTCTAGCTGAGCTTTCTTTTCTTTCTTTAGTTTCTTCTTTAAAAAAGTTTTAACATCATCCGCGTATTGCTTAGGGATAAATACACCCTTGTATTCATTCGACTTTCTATCCTCAATATCAATATAATCAAAGTCCGTTAGAATTTTTCCATTTCGAGTAAGTTCCCGAATACTCATATTCGTGTTCATATTTATACCTCTGTGTTTAGTGGCTAATTATCGCAGATCAAGATAAAATCGTCAATAATACATGTGACGATTTTATAAGAGTGTCGCTTTTGTGCCAGAGTAGGGTAAGTGATTGATAATGGTTAGTTTCAATGTTTGTTCAACACAAGCAAAGAAATGCAAGGCAAACACAGCGATTAACACAATGATAATAGGGCGTAACAGAAAGATCGATTTGTTGTTTGCGTGGAATAGTCATGGGCTGATATTGCCCTGATGAGGTGGTTTGCGTAGTTAGAGGCGGATAAACGGTTGCTAAGAGGTGATTAAATTATGGCTGTCTTAGATTTTACTACGCTTCTAGTTCTCGGAGAGCCTCCTAGATTACTCTTTGTGTTATAGGGGTATATTTATAATAGCACACCGCGTTAATGTACAGAGGTAGTCAGAATTTATTACAACAATAAAAAAGCCAACTGAAAGCAGTTGGCTTTTGAATAAGCAAGCTTGTATCTTGAGATACAGTACATATTGAGTTTAACTAAAATTAGAAAACCGTACGGTGTCAAAGTATCACTAACAATTCGCTATGCTCATTCTAATAATTGAGTTATCCATTTTAAAAAACAAAATGGGAAGCTCACTAAAGCTTATTGTTTGACTTAGTTTTAGTCTTTACAATTGTTTTCGCTGGGGCTTTTGTAACACCTTTGCTTAAAGACATTTTGCTCATATTCTTTTTAAAGGTAGCCTTACCAATACCTTTTACTTCCATAATTTCTTCAAGTGTTTTGAATTTTTTGTGATCTTTGCGATATTCAACAATGCCCTTGGCACGTGACTCGCCTACACCAACAAGATAATGTTGTAATGCGTCTGCATTGGCTTTATTGATATTGACGGTGTCAGCAAATGCTGAAAAAGAGGATAAAGAAAGGGTTGCTGTTAAGAAAAAAGTACTTAATTTCATGTGAAAAACTCCTAATTATTATTAGATTTTGGGGTAAACGCTAAACCATGTTCGAATATTTAGCTGAACATAGACTTAACGAGAAGTAATGGTAATAAATATTTATTATTGAATAAAATAAAATAGATGGATGGTGGTAAGTCGTTTTTTATCTAAGTACTAATTGATTAGAAAAGCGAACGTGATTAAATTATGACTACCCTAGTTTATTCAATAATGGCTTATATTCGTCTACGTTAATGCGTATAAAAATCATGTTATTATATGTATCTATATAGTTTATCGACTTCAAAGAGCGTCTAATGAATAATAAAACCACTTATTTAAAAAAGCCAATTTTTA
>CAZMWD010000094.1:0-7918 GCA_964569685.1 uncultured Cocleimonas sp.
GGTTTTATCTTTTCTTCAAGTTCTTCATGCACTTCATGGTAGATGTCTTCTATTTCAATAGGATGAACCTATTATAAATATTACGACATATGAGGGCGATAATATATATTGCCTCTTATATCGGAAAATAACTAACATCAAAACATACTGGTTTTCAGTGCTAAGCCATGCGACTATTTATATTTTAAGTCTACTGATTAGCCATAATACTCAGCATAACTTATATAGTTTGTAAAACTCAATCCTACAAAACTTTGGATAAACAACGAGTTGAGCCATCGTGATAAGATTTATCATCCTCTTATCAATTTTCCGCACCTAATTTATACAAACTTTAACTTGCTGTTTTTATATGGATATTATTTAAAGTCGCTGACTTTCGTGGCTAATCAGGTAAGTCTATGAAAATACTTTTGGGAAAATATTATCTCAATCAGCGTGATGATTTATCTGTTTCCCATTGATAGCTATCCAGTTTTTTGAACTGTGCTTTGGCACGAATGCGAATAAGCAAGGCGATTAAAATATAAATGCTGGTAGGTATAAACTCACGACTCAATAGTCGCGATTTCATCACATTGCCATAATGCTTTGCCTCTTGAACGGGGCATTGTTTTGTGGCGATTAATTCCATATTGCCTAAGCGTGCGCGGGTTTTAATTTTGATGAGTGAAACTATATCTTTGGGCGCAGTGATATAAATCTCTGTACCTTCAATATTGGATATTTCTTTGTTTTTGAAATGACAACGCACAAAACCATCATCGCCAATCACATCGGCAAAACGGGTGAATCGGCTACGACCTTGTTCGCTGATAATAAAGCTACAGGTCGCAATCACACCTTCTTTTATATACGGTAATTTCGTCCATACTTGATAATATTTTTTAACCAGCCATGACGATTTTGAAGTATTGATAATTGGGGTCGGGGCGGATAATAAGGTTTCGCTCCCCTGCATCTTTTCTGTAATTATCGCAATACAGTTGTCACTGAGTTGCGTATCCGCATCAATATAGAAAATAGGGTAGTTCACGCCGATTTCTTTGGCTTTATCTTCGGCAACATTGAGCGCATTGGTTTTGGATGGTTTTTCAATATCTAAACAGATAACAGAAGGAAATTTGGTGGTGACAATTTCCACCGTGTTATCGGTGCAACCATTACAAGGCACGATAATATCATCCACGCCTGTTTGGTTGATGATGCTAGTTAAGCAATCTTCAATCACGCTAGCTTCGTTGTGGGCAGGTACGATAACGGTCGCCATTTTAGTTTACGTTACTCTTTGTTAGAGACGTTGTTAGTATTTTTGTTAGAGATAGCATTAGCGATAGCCCTTGAGCCATTCTTTACGCTGGTCATAAACGATCTGCCATTCGTTCAGTACGGTTTGTTTGTCTTTTTTAATCAACGATATTAATTTTAATGACATTAATTTATTCAGCACATGCAGTTGTAACAGCCCTTTGTGAATCGGTTTTTCCCACTCTTTAGCATGTTTATTGATCAGTTCTGATTTGCCTTTAAGCAGTTTAAGCATCTTCCCCGAAAGGTTGGCTTCGCTCACCCCGCCATGATGGATAATTCTAGCATCTGGTGTTACGCGGGGCTGGTAGCCTTTTTTAATGGCGCGAATACAATAGTCGGCTTCTTCTGCATACATAAAGAATGTTTCATCCAGACCTTCAAGTTCGTGCCACAATGAACGTGGCGTTAAAAAGAAACAACCGGTGATAACATCCACTTCGCGTTCGGATTTTCTATCCCAGCAACCGTAGTTATCGTGGTTAAAAAAACAACTATTGTTGAAGGCTTTACTTAAACCTAATGCGCTAAATAACAAGGTTTTAAAAGATAGCCGTGCGCGCGCATTATTCGGGTTTAAAGTTAAATCGTCATTTAAAGTGATGCCTCCCCAAATACCTGCTTGCGGTGTTGTTTTAGCATAAGCCATTAATTTATCTATGGCTTCATCGAGGATTATCGTATCGGGATTAAGCAATAAAATAAACTCACTATCGCTGGCTTTTGCGCCCATGTTTACACCACCTGCAAAGCCAAGGTTTGCACCGGTTTGAATAATCTCAACTTCAGGGAAATTACTGGCGATGAGTTCAACTGAATTATCTTTAGAATCATTATCGACCATGATGATTTTAAAATCAGTCTCATGGGTTTCTGTGTACACAGATTCAATCGCACGGCGCGTATATTCGGCGGTATTGTAGGAAACTAAAACAATATCAAGCTGGCTCATGGGTGTTTAGCCTTGCTTGTTTTTGTGGCTTTTTCTGCCTCGCTTTTGGCAAGATATTCTTCGCTTAACATGCCATAGGCAATCGTATCAATCCCTGTTTTAATTACCTTGGCAGGGTTTCCCGCGACAATACAATTAGACGGTACATCTTTTGTAACGACACTGCCGGCAGCTACAATCACATGATCACCAATGGTAATATTTGGCATTACAATCGAGCCACAGCCAATAAAACAATGTGTGCCAATCACCGTTTTAGCCGCATGGCGACGTGATGCATAATCGTGCGATAAAATAATCGCATCAAACGTCACCATGGTTTTTTCACCAATGGTTAAGCCTTTGGGATTGGTTTTATCAATACGAGATTTTAATGATAAACGAACATCTTTAGCGATATTCATGCCGTAAACAGTACGGAAATACCACGTTCTGGCGTACAGTAGCGCATTGCGCAAACGCACTAGCACCATAAATAGTTTTTGATTGATAAAACGCGCTCTCATATTTTTTCCTGCTTTTTAGCATTTTTCATTCGTGCAACTGCTGTCATCCTTGCTAATACCTGATTTAACTGCGGGTGATTTCTTGCCCATGCGATTGAACCTAAGATAAAGAAAAATAACGGTTGCAGTTTACCAAAATAATCCACGGTAAAGCCAATAAGAATCAAAGACATGAAGGCTAAAATCCAAGATTCTACCATCCAGCGTGTGGCGGGGTGGTGTTTGTGTAATTTATTAAGCTGGTGAAATACCGCGTAAAGACAAACAAACAGCAGAAGAAAGCCAGCGACTAATCCATGCTGTAAGGTCACTAATAGCCAAAAACTATCAATACTGCTATTCATCCAATCAGGGCGCGTCCAATCGTGTAAACCAATGCCAAACAGCGGGTGATCTGCAATATCATCCATGCTGTGTTCCCACTGCAACATGCGGTAATAACCGGTGACAGGATTAAAGGTCAGTTTGGAGATTAAAATAGCAAAAGGCCCGCGATCCGATGCCATACTGATAAAGAAAAAGCCCGACATAATAATAAAGCCAACACCAAACCAGAAACGTTTACCCCCATGCCAAAACTTTGTAAGTAGCGTGGTCGTGCCTTGAAATGCAACCGCAAGTAGAGGCGCAGAAGACAGGGTGCTGACCATGCCGATGAATATGGCAATGGTTTTAAATAGGCTTCTGATTTTAAACTTATGGATGGTTAATAAAATAATAAAGGGGAAGAAGATGGCGCCAATCGTGCCGTATAAAATAGGGTGGGCGAATAAATTGGTGGTACGCATAATGCCCATGCGAATGTAATAGTGAGTATATAAACGATAATCCAGTGAATCATTGCCGGTTATATTTTTTGCCCATTCGTGCAAAATACGGTGTTTAGCAAAGGCTTCGTAAAGCGAAAATACCAGTAGCAGAGCGAGTATCGTCGCAAACCAAAGGTTAATATTGTAATAGCGTTTAGGCGTGGTGATATAAAGCCTCGCTAAATAAAATGCACCTAATATTTCGATAATTAAAATACCGGCAGATTCAATCCCGTCTTTCAAGCCATGGTTATAAATAAGGCTTGCGGAGGCAAGTAATACAAAGAAAAACAGTAAAATATCGACTAAGTCAGCCTTGGCTAAGATAACGCGAATATTTAAAAAAGCATAGACTAAGGCTAAGGCTAACACGATACGATAAGACTCGATTCGTAGTGTGCCAACCAAATAGTGAAATTCTACGGGAATAAAAATAGATATTACAAATAAGAGGGCGAGTATTCTAATAATCATAAGCTAGCCGTAGCCTTTTCATTTAATAATTTGTGCCAGAAAAATAAACCCAACACTAAAAACAGTAGAACCGCATTTGCGATTAACGTTGCCATTGCTGCGCCTTCAATACCGTAGCGATTAATCAATAAAATATTAAAAACAATATTGACAATAAATGCAGTCACTAAAATAATATTCAGGTATTTTACCTTTTCTTTGATTATAAACATAAATGAAAAGGTGATGCTGGCAGCCCGTAAAAACTGTGCAAGTAATAATAACCCTAATGCCTCTTTAGCGACAATATAGTCTTTACCAAAGGCGATTAAAATCCAATCAGATAATAAATACATGAAAAGTGTGACAACAAGCACCACTCCTACGACCAACGCAGTGGCTTGCCAAAAGAAGCGTTGCAAACGGGCGTTATCGTGTTGATACATATTGAGTAAACGCGGATAAATTACCGCTTCCATCGCTTGTAAAAAGAACAACACAATGTACGATATTTTAGATGCTACGCTGTATTCTGCCACGCGATCATTCACTAAAAACCAGCCGACCATAATAGTATCGGTAAAGATCATTAAGAATGAAATGATAGAAATGGGTGCGAGCGGTAAGGATTTTTTAATCAGTGCGCCAATACGAGGGACTGTATTAGAGGCTGTACTAGAGATGACCTGTTGCGAGGTACTGTCTGTAATGTTGTTTTTTGTAAGTTGATGGGTAATAAAAACCGCCAAAATACCTGCCAGAATCAGCGAAGCCGTGTATAAATAAATAGTATGTTGATTATTTGAAAAATAGCCCCAAAATACGCCAATGAAGAATAAAAAGGTGATTGCAGTTAATGCATTTTGCCCCAACACCCCCATCACCGATTGTTTAATTGCTTTTAAATAAGTGCTGTTTAAAATCACTAAATTAAAAAATAAAATACCCACGCTGGCGAATATGAGTTCGGTGAGCGTTAGCGTCGCAACGGTAGAGGCTAAATTATCTACTTGAAAGAATCTTTCTTGCAAAAAAGGGCTGGCTAACACCCATATCGCCATAAAAACAAACGATAAAATCAGTACCGCTTTATAACTGCTGTTTAAAAATTGGAGACGAAATGGTGAATCGTTTTGGTGCGCACTGGCGACTTCTTTCATCAATAGTTGATCAATACCTAAACGACTTATTAACGCAACGCCAGTAACAAAGGTGATCAATAATAAAATATCACCTGCCGATGATTTTGGCAGTGTTTGAGTGATTAATATAATCACCGCAAAATTTAACGCCACGCCTGTAAAACGCGCAATCAGCGAGAATAAGCTTTGCATTAACAGTGGGTTGGCGAGTATCTTTTTTAGCATTTTGAAGTGCGCTAAGACTCAATAAAATCTGCAATATAATCAGTCAGTTCCGCATGTTTATTAAAACCTGCCGAATCATCTGCTGTGAGCGCATTACTATCTGTGTTGTTGTCAAGAAGCGCATTTAGTTCATCTTGCGTAGTCGCGGCATAAACGCCATCGAGTTTCCCCATCCACTTTAAACCATCAGCTTGATGATCATTACGGTGTTCGCCCATTTTGAATTGACGATTGATGACAATAATCGGCGTTTGTAATTCTTTAGCGCTAATAATATTACCCATGCCCGCGTGCGATACAAAAACCGAAGCGTCTTGAATATTTTTATTGTATTGCGTGCCATCCATAAAACGTTCAAATTTAATATGTTTGGGGGTGTAGTCACCCTCTGCAATTTGCGCGATCACTGCTTCGTCATTTTCTGCCGCCCATTCATCCATAAAACGAATCAAGCGATCAAACGGAAATTGAGTGCCGACTGCGACGAAGATCATGTTTTAGAACCTATTTTAGAACTTGTTAGAGTACCCATTATAATATTGATCCTTTATAAACGATGGTTTCGCCATCACTTAACGGTTCCCATTGGGTAATGACTTTATCTGCATGATTTTTAACCATACGTCCCGAACGAGAAAGTTGACTGACGTTGGCAATACTATCGACCCAAATGGTTTTAATCGGTAAGAACTTTGCCAATAAAAACGCAATCGCGCCGGGTGCTGCACCGGTTGAAATTATTGCGCTAGGTCTTTGTGTGGCAAAAATCCACAGCAGTTGAAAGGCGAGCGGAATCAGTTTGAGTTTACTGTCTGCGCTGGCATCGGAGACATTAATGATTTTTCTGTTATTAGCTGACGCGCTGTTTTTAGCTGACGCGCCGTTTTTAGCAGAAGAATATTCAGAACCCGGTGTCACATAAACCATATCAAAACGATCATCTAGTGGATTACATATTTTATTTAACTGAATCCAATGACCACCAGGGGAGGCAATCGCAAGCACTTTGATTTTCTTGGTTTTATTAATTTTATTGATTTTTTTATTTTTCATATCAGATACTTAAGCGAGCTTCTTTAAATAAAATGCCGCTTGATCGCCTGCTTTTTCTTTATTAAGCTGTTTGCTATTTGCTTCAAATTCTTTTATTTGCTCGCCCGTGAACCCCGATTCTTCTGGGTTGACTGAATACGACTTTGGGTCATTTAATGGAATATCTTGTTGATATTGTTCGCTACCCCAAAATTGAAAGGCAAACGAATCGTACACCACATCATCTAATGTAAAGCCGTTAGCTTCCGCGATGGTGTGCATACTTTTAACCGAATGTAAGAACAGGTGTCGGGGCGCATCTAACTGAACCCAATCAACTTCATAAGTGCGCCACGCCCACGAGGTAACGGTTGGTATACGAATCAAACAGAGTCCGCCGGGTTTTAATAACTGATGTACTTTTTGCAACACCTCATGCTGATCAAACACATGCTCGTAAGAATGGTTAAACATAATCAAATCCCACTGCGCTTCATCCTGCAAGTCATGAATGGATTTTTGATCAATACGCAAGCCGTTGTCATAGTTTATTTGTTCTGCATTAAACGGATCAATACCTAATAAATTACTAAACCCAGCATCCTGCATAGAATGTAATAAATGCCCCGCGCCACAACCGACATCTAATATTTTAGCATCCAGCGATACATTGGTGCGGGCGATAGAAGGCAGCTTATCATGTGGTTGTAAGCCGTGCATAAGCTTACCAATAAAGCCTTTTCCTGTTGCGGCAAAACGGTCGCGTTTTTTAATTAAAGAACCTTTAATGCCTTTGCTACCTTTTATTTTTTCGTAGGAATAATAATCATCATCGGGGTAATATTCAGGGAGATTCTCCGGCACATCCGCAATTTGTAAACAGCCACAATCCGCACATTCAAAATACACATGCTCATCACGCAAACCCAGCATCATCTCTTTTGCTGTGTAAGTTTTATTATGATCAATATTGTTGCAGATTCGGCATTGCATTGTTGATTTTCCTTATTCTGTTTTTTAAAGCTATTAATTTGTTATCAACCCCTCCACCTAGCAGGGGGAGGGCTGGGGAGGGGGTAGATAGTTCAAGCTTGGTTCATTGCTTCAATCTTTCTACCCTCTCCCTAACCTCTATCCCTCAAGGGGTACTGAAAAGAGTCCTGCTAGAGGGTGTCGCAATATCAATCGTAGGTTGGTGCTGAGCGTGCGAAGCCCAACAAATATTAATCGTTCCAAAAGTATTCGCAGTATCCAAGCCCGCCTTCGACTCCGCTCAGGCTACGGATAAGCAATAGATCAGCTCCCTGAGCGGAGTCGAAGGGACGGATTTCTTGTGCTTTGATCTCAGATACTGCGAATACTTTCGCAACTATTAATAGTGTCATGTTTGGACTTCGTTCCTCAGCACCAATCTACAACGAACGTGTCAGGTCCCCTAGGGAGAGAGACTGGTTCATCTCAGGTGTTTTAGTATTTATTTCCCTAAAAGTA
>CAZMWD010000095.1:0-7898 GCA_964569685.1 uncultured Cocleimonas sp.
TAGCCCTTCAGCCTTGATAAAATAGGTATAAAACCTTATCTTATCTATTCTTGTGATATAAGGTTTCGATTAATGAATACAGCAACACTTGCACCTAAATCAAATGTGAGCCACACGGCATTTACTCAAGCACGTACTTATTTACAAAGCAAAATTATTGGTCAGGAGCAATTGGTTGATCGCTTACTGATTTCTTTATTAGCTGATGGTCATTTGCTGGTAGAAGGTGCGCCGGGTTTAGCTAAAACCACCGCTATCAAAGAGCTTTCTAATATTCTCGAAGGTGATTTTCATCGCTTGCAATTTACACCCGATTTACTCCCCGGTGATTTAACCGGAACGGATGTTTACCGCCCAGAAACGGGCGAGTTTGTATTTCAGAAAGGTCCTTTGTTTCATAACTTAATTCTTGCCGATGAAATTAACCGTGCGCCTGCTAAAGTGCAATCAGCATTGCTCGAAGCAATGGGCGAACGCCAGATCACTGTCGGCAGCACCACCTATATTTTACCGCGCCCATTTTTGGTAATGGCGACACAAAACCCGATTGAACAAGAAGGTACTTATCCATTACCCGAAGCGCAGTTAGATCGTTTTTTAATGCATGTGTTTATTGATTACCCTTCGGCAGCATCAGAGCATAAAATATTAGACCTTGCCCGTTTACAAGCAAAAGAAACCTTTAGCAAACCCAAAAAAACCAGCATCAACCTAAGTAGATCAGCCGTTGAAACAGCGCAACAAGAAGTGCTGAATATTCATATGGCAGAACCCGTAAAAGAATATATTGTGCAATTGGTACTGGCGAGTCGTAACCCCGTTGCCTACAGCGAGCAACTCGCGCGCTGGATTAGTTACGGCGGAAGCCCACGCGCTACCATTGCGCTGGATCGTTGTAGTCGCGCGCATGCTTGGTTAAACGAACGCGATTATGTTTCACCCGAAGATGTGCAAGCGATTGCTCATGAAGTACTAAGACACCGTATTTTGATTTCTTACGAAGCAGAGGCGGAAGGTATCAGTTCTGACGATGTCATTAATGAACTGATTAAACAAGTGCCTGTTTCTTAGTTCATTGTCTTAATTGCATATAACAAACACTATCATGGGAATTTTCAACTGGTTCAAACGCACTAAGGCAAGCACTAAGCATGCGGCTTCATTGGCTGATAGCTTATTGCAAAATAAAGATAACGATTCCAGTGCTTATGCTGGCACTTATATTGCTGTAGAAGAGCTGATCAAGTTACAAGCTCAAGCGCGTAAACTGGATTTATCTCAACATTCTTTTGCGCGTGCTTCCACCACTGGTAGTCACCATTCACGCTTTCGTGGGCGGGGGATGGATTACCAAGAATCACGTGTTTACCAAGCCGGCGATGATATTCGCAATATGGATTGGCGCGTGACGGCACGTGCTGGCAAACCCCATACCAAGCTGTATCAAGAAGAGCGTGAACGCCCTGTAGTGCTATTGGTTGATCTAAATATCGGTATGTTTTTTGGTTCTAAAAATGTATTTAAATCGGTACTTGCTGCACAGGTTGCCGCATTACTCGGTTGGGCAGCAGCTATTCGTGGTGATCGTGTGGGCGCACTCATAACGGGTATTTCAACGACTGATCAAAACAATAATAGACACAGCCATAAAGAATTGCCACCCAAAATGGGCAAACGTGGGGCGCTGCAATTAATCAGCGAATTAGTTAAACAGACTGACCCGCGACTGGTACTACAAATGCTATCTAATGATAACAACAGTAGTGAAAATATCAGCAACAACCGTCTAAATAAAGAATTACAACGGCTACGCAGAATTGCACGACCCGGTTCACTTATTTTTATCATCAGCGATTTTTACCATATTGATGAAGAAACTGGCAATCACCTGCAACGCTTATCTCGCCATAATGATTTGATGGCAATCCAAATTGTGGACCCACTCGAAATAAATATACCACCCGCTGGGCGTTATGGCGTAACCAACGGTAAGCAAAGTGGCGTTTTAAATACACGCTCTAAAAAAGGTAAGCGCTTATATCAAGATTATTTCAGCAAGCATCACCGTGCCATTAGTGAATTAATGCACAAACAAAAAATCCCATTACTGCAAATATCAACCAGTGATAACCCCGCAATGATTTTGCAACAGCAGTTTGGCACAACACGCCAACGCGCTTCAATTTTATCAAAGGTTGCATAGGCAGTTATGGATAAAAGCTATGGATAATACAAGCGCGCAATCATCAATGCCGTCTTCTGGGATAGCGCAATTGCGCGACATTCATTTGCCCAGCAGTCCTGATCTTTGGCCACCTGCGCCCGGCTGGTGGTTATTAGCAACGCTTGTTTTATTTTTATGTGGCTGGTTGTTTTTAAAATTTTTAGCTATTCAAAAGCAAAAAAAGAAACAGCGTGCTATTTTTTCTGCGCTTAAACCCATAGAAGCAAAGTTGCTAAACGCACCTGATAATAAAACCTTGGCAGACCTTAATATTCTTATTCGTCAACTGGCTTTAATGCATTTTCCTCAAACAGAAATTGCTAGTCTTAGTGGAAGAAAATGGCTTACGTTTTTAGATGAGTCGGGAAGCACTCGGCAGTTTACTCAAGGGGCAGGCAAAATTTTAGCCGATGTACCTTATCTTCCTGAACATAAACAGATTGATAAATCGCAGGCTAAAGCGTTACTAAAAGTGGTTAAAAACTGGATAAAAAATGCGGAGATTGCACGGTGATCTTGTTATTTTCGCTCCCTAATCTACCTGATTTTACTAACATTGAATTTCATTGGCTGTGGGTATTTTTATTATTGCCCTTGCCGTTGCTTGTTCGTTTAATCACACCGCCTGCCCCTGCGGAAAACACATCAACATTACGAGTGCCTTTTTTTCAAGGGTTACAATCCAAGCTGAGTCGTAACAAACCCACACGCTCGATTAGCCGAGTTATTCTGGCAATCATCGCATGGGGCTTTTTAGTGATTGCCGCCGCCCGCCCGCAAATTATTGGCGAAACCGTTAATTTGCCAATTACGGGGCGAAGCTTGATGATGGCGGTGGATATTTCTGGCTCGATGAAAACCCAAGACATGATCATGTCAAAGCGACGAGTCAATCGTTTAACTGCGGTTAAAGCGGTTGCGGGTGATTTTATTACAAAGCGCGAAGGTGATCGTATTGGCTTAATTTTATTTGCGAGTCGCGCCTATTTACAAACACCACTGACGTTTGATCGTAAAACAGTAAAGATATTATTAAGCGAAGCCGCCATTGGGCTGGCTGGTACTGATACCGCCTTAGGCGATGCTATTGGATTAGCCGTAAAACGTTTACGCAAAGAACCTGAAGAAAACCGTATTCTGATTCTTTTAACCGATGGTGCAAACACCGCTGGCAATGTAGAGCCTTTAAAAGCCGCTGACCTTGCAGCACAAGAAAAAATAAAAATTTACACCATTGGCGTGGGTTCAGATAGTGGCTTTATCCGAACACCCTTTGGCATACAACGAAGCAGAGGTAATGACCTTGATGAAAAAACCTTAAAAGCCATTGCTGAAAAGACTAAGGGACGTTACTTTCGTGCACATAATGTCGAAAGTCTACAAAATATTTATGCCGAGCTAGACAAAATCGAACCCATTTCCAAAGATGATTTAAGCTTCCGACCTGTAAAAGAAGTATTTCATTATCCATTAGCCATCGCGCTTTTGCTTAGCGCGCTCACTGCTTTATTCGCGGGGCTTAGCAATACAACAGTGATGGCAAGGTTGAGAAAATAGAATGCTGAATCAACTGCACTTTCTTCACCCACTTTGGTTACTTAGCCTAATTCCGCTCGCGGGTTTATTATGGTTGTTATATCAACAAAGAAGAGGAAACAGTGCTTGGAGTAAAGTGATAGATGCAAATTTGTTGCCGTTATTATTAAAAGGCAGTGAAAATAAAACCAGTCGCATCGGAATTTTACTCTTAGCTATCGCTTGGTTTATTTCAGTCATCGCGCTAGCAGACCCTGTCTGGGAAAAAATTCCACGCCCAATTTTTCAAACCAATGCGGCACGGGTTATTGTCTTAGACCTTTCTCGCTCGATGCTGATTCCTGATTTAAAACCATCACGTTTAGCCCGCGCACGTTTTAAAATTGAAGATATTCTTACACGCAATGAAGAAGGGCAAACAGGCTTAGTCGTATTCGCTGGTGCTGGTTTTACCGTTGCACCGCTAACGCGAGATACCGAAACATTACGCTCTTTACTGCAAGTGCTTAAACCCAATATCATGCCTGCACAGGGTAGCCGTGCTGATTTAGGTTTATTAAAAGCCCAAGAATTACTCCAGCAAGCCAATATTAAACAGGGTCAGGTATTACTCATAGCTGATGGTGTTGTGGGTAAAAAGGCAGCGATCGCCGCGAAGCAACTTTATGATAATGGCTACACCGTTTCAGTATTGGCAGTAGGCACAGAAGCGGGTGGGCTGATCCCCAATCTTCGCCAAAACATTACGGTTAAATTAGAGACGGAAGCATTACAAGCGGTTGCCAAACAAGGCGGCGGCACTTACCAATTAATTAGTAATAATAATGATGATTTACAGCAATTATTAAATCCCCTAAAAAGAGATAAAACCCAAAACGATAATGCCCAACAGTCTGTTGCTGATTTACAAAATCAGGATTGGAAATCAAATGCGCCCTATTTAATTTTGTTGTTATTGCCATTGGCTGCTTTTGCTTTTAGGCGAGGTTGGTTATTCACTGTTTTATGCGTAGTTGGATTGTTTGGTTTAACCGTTCAACCACAAACTGTTTATGCTAACGATGCTAACAGCCATGTAAACAGCGATACCAAAAACACTGCGGAAGGGTTTTCCTTTAAATCTGCGTGGACAAATCTTTGGCAACGCCAAGATCAACAAGCAGATAAAGCACTGCAACAACAACAATATCAACAAGCATTAGAATTATCCAAAGACCCTTTGCGACGTGGCAGTGCCGAATATAGACAAGGAGATTATGCACAAGCGTTAAAAAGTTTTACCGAAGCAACCGGTGCAAATGCCAACTATAACCGTGGCAACACGCTAGCAAAATTAGGAAAATACCAAGATGCAATTAAAGCGTACAATAAAACATTACAACAAGATAAAAATCACGCCGATGCTAAGGCGAATAAAGCCACTGTTAAAAAAATACTAAAAGAACAAAAACAACAGAAAAAAAATAAGGACAACAAAGAAAAGTCTAATGATGGTGATAAGAAAGGCGATAAAAACAAAGATCAAAATAAAAAAGAAAATAAAGAACAACAGAATGCTGATAATAAATCAGAGGAAAAAAAAGGCGATAAAAATAAAAACGGTGAAAAAAAAGAAGGACAACAAGGCGATAAAAGTAAAGATAACCAATTTTCCGATGCGGCGAAACAATTAGAAAATAATAAAAAATCAGAGGATAAAGAAGGAGATCAGCAATTAGACAAAGCGGATACAAAAGAATCAGATAATAAAAAAGAACAGAAAAAAACTGAAAAGCAAAACGCTGATTCTAAACAAAAAAATGCATCCAATAATGCTGATGATAATAATCACCAACAAATGAGTGGAACTAAAACAGAAGCAGAAGAACTAAGTAAAGAAGAGAAGATTGCAGCCGAACAATGGCTACGCCGAATACCGGATGACCCCGGTGGGCTTTTACGGCGTAAATTTCTGAGGCAGTACCGACAACACGCCCCACAACGTCGTGGTCCTGCAGATAACACCAATTTTTGGTAAACCATGCGTCTATTCATTCACACTTTATTGGCATTCTTATTGCTACTTACTCTTTCAAGCACGGTATGGGCAGAAGTTAAAGCGTTTCTAAATCAAGATACCTTTTACGAAGGTGACCCGATTACGCTTAATATAGAAATAAGTGGCAAGGGTCATTCAAAACCTAATCTTTCACCATTAGAAAAAGATTTTGATATTTTAGGTACCAGTAGTAGCACTCAAATTAATATTCTAAATGGTCATAGACGCGTTAAAAAAAGCTGGACAATAGAACTACAACCTAAGCGTAAAGGTTCACTTCAGATTCCTGTTATCCACATCGGTCAAGAAACAACCTCGGTGGTTAATTTTAAGATTATTGATATTCCAGCCGATATTGAAGAAAAGACTAAGAACCATATTTTTGTCGAATCAAGTGTCGATATAGCGGGAGATTTCCCCTACGTGCAACAGCAAATTCCTTATACGGTTAAGCTCTATTATGATGCCAATATGCTGAGCGGCAAAATCTATTCTCCCAGCGTTGAGAATGCAGTGGTCGAACAATTAGGGGAAGATAGACGTTACCGTACTATTCGTAATGGTAAAAAATATTCTGTACTTGAAAAACATTTTGTAATTTCACCCGAGAAAAGTGGCATCTTACATATACCACCAACCACTGTAAAAGGTCGGATGAGTAGTACTAATCCAAACAAACCAAATAGGCAAAAAATAAATAACCAAGATACCGATTTTTTAAATCGCTTTTTTAATAATTCGCCTTTTGCAAATGATCCTTTTTTTAAAGATTTTGGTGGTGATTTTTTCTCTAATCGTCACACGACTGCTAGCAAACCATTTACCGCTAGCAGTGAAGCCATTGATGTCAATGTTCAACCGTTACCTGCTAGCTTTACGGGTAAATTATGGTTGCCAGCAGAAGAATTAACTATTGAAGATAGCTGGACAACATCGCCACCGGAGCTACGTGTCGGCGAACCCGTAACACGTGTTTTACGCTTACAAGCCAAAGGACTTGCGGGCTCTCAAATACCCAAAATCGACATTCCAAAGCCAAATAATATGCGTACTTATCCTGAACAAGAAAAAACCGAAACACGCACCGATGGCAAAACCGTTTATGGTATTTCTGAAATGAATATCAGCTATATTCCGGATGCTTCTGGCAACATTACCATTCCAGCAATAAAACTAGATTGGTGGAATGTCATTACTAAAAAACAAGAAACGTTTATTCTTCCTGAATGGAATTTAACGGTAACGGGCGCAGTAGGTGCAGTAGCTGAAGCCAATAAACAAAGCAATATAAATTCAAGTACAGACGCGCAAACAACAATGGATGCCAAGCAAAATCCTACGATTGATAGTCCCACAGAGACTACAACTAACAACTTGATCTACTGGTTATTATCTCTATTGACATTAATCATAATGGCAGGTTTAGGGTATTTCTATGGATCGAGCAAGAAGAGTCGATTAATCAATAAAACGGCAAACAACACACTTCCGCTGAACAATAATATCAATGCTATATTAAATACATTACAAAAATCATGTAACAATAACCAACCACATGAAGCCGAAAAACACTTACTACATTTAGCAAATGTTAGCTGGAAGGGCAATAATCCACCACAAAATTTAGGCGCTTTAGCAGTACATATTACAAAAGGTAAGAAAGCCGTTTTAGCCTTGCAGAAAAGCTTATACGCTAAAAATAATGCTGAGTGGAAGGGTGCGCATTTATGGAACGCTGTAAAAAACGGCTTACAAATAAAATCAACAAACAAGCAACATGATGTGCAGTTAAAGCCTTTATATCCAACGCTTTAACGCCGTGCTAACGGGCTTCCCATTTTAAAAAGTTCAGCCCATTAATTTAGAAATTGAATTCACCCCAACTACTTTCACAAGTCCTTTCTTTGATTGGCTTGTATGATTTTATTCTTATTTTCAATGTTGTTAGCTTAAATACTAACGGGTTTTCTTTTAATTCGGTATCCAATAAATAGTAAAATAAATGTGATTATATATGGAATGCTAATTAATTTTAATAAGAATAATAGTTTTGAAAGAATGCTCCGTTTGTTATCTGTTGCTTCTTCTGTATTTGTCTCT
>CAZMWD010000096.1:0-7884 GCA_964569685.1 uncultured Cocleimonas sp.
TCTAGATGCTGTGAATGGAACAACCGTTGTAAACAAACAATTCAAACAAAATCATTACCCTAATAACCTGCATATTATCGCTATTGGCAAAGCTGCCGATGCGATGTTGCAAGGTGTGCCTTTAAATCACATTAAAAGTGCTTTATTAATTTCTAAGCAGGGGTATATTTCAGAAAAATCAAAAAATAATGCGTTAATTCAGTGGTTTGAATCTGATCATCCTATTCCTAAACAAGCGAGCCTAGATGCAGGGCAGGCTTTAATTGAATACCTACAAAAAATACCCGCTCAAGAACCGTGTTTGTTTTTGATTTCGGGCGGAGCATCTGCGCTGGTAGAGGTATTAAATGATGGATGGAACCTTTCAAAGCTACAAGAATTGACGGATTACTTATTGGCGAATGCTTATTCAATTGATGAAATTAATGCGGTTCGACGCAGTATCTCCAAAATTAAAGGCGGAGGTCTGTGGGATTATATGGGTCAAAGGTCAGTGTTTTGTTTAATGATTTCCGATGTGCCAGATGATGATCCAAAAGTGATTGGTTCGGGCTTATTGTTTTCTTCTGCAAGTGATAAGTTTCCTTATCTTCCTTTAAAGTTCGCTAATAATATTAAAAGAACCGCTAAAATCTTTAAAAATGTAAAATCAAACTCTTTTTCGTGGGAGATAATTGCCTCTTTGTCCGATGCCAAAAAAGCGGCGGCTTATAAGGCTAAACAACTAGGCTACCAAGTGAAGGTAGTTGATACATTTTTAGAAGGCAAAGCAGAAGATGCCGCAAAAATGTGTGTGAAAACCTTATCAAAAGAAGAAGGCACTCTTTTTATCTGGGGTGGTGAAACAACCGTTAAGTTACCTAAAAATGCAGGTAAGGGTGGGAGGAATCAGCATTTAGCATTAACCGTGGCGATTGAAATACAAGGTATGGAAAATACCTGTTTACTTGCGGCAGGAACAGACGGTTCCGATGGGGTGACTTTGGCAACGGGCGTAATAGTTGATAATCAAACAGTGAAGAAAGGAGAGAAATATAAGTTGAATGCTATCGATTATTTAAAGTGTGCTGATTCTAATACTTATTTTCAAAAGACGGAGGATTTAATTGTAACAGGAGCTACAGGAACGAATGTGATGGATTTGGTTTTAGGGATCTCTTTTAAAAAATGATTAAGCAGATGAAGCGGCGGCAAGAAAAGAAGTTTATGGTAAATAAAGTGTTGTACTAATTACAGACAACAAAAAGCCACTTTAAAAGTGGCTTTTTGTTGTCTCAGTTTGTGCGTTTAGGATTCAGGATTAAGTTCCGTAAGTTATTTACTCCTGAGTCCTTAATCAGAGGTCCTAAGTCGCAAGCTTAACCTTACAAGGTCCACATGCCGTTACATTACACAGTAAACGGAAGAATACTCGCATTGTTTGAAGCTGAATCAATACCAATGGCGTAAGCATAATAAAGAAAGCAGGTGACATTAAATCAATCAAGCCGTTTTGCACTAAGCCGAATGTTAAGAAGAACATACCAAACACAAAGAACGCAACACCAGGGCAAATCAGGGCAAAACTACCTGCATTAGCTTGGTCGCCTTGACTATGATCACGAAAATAACCTACCGATTTCATTACCATGTAACCAATAATGCCAATGAATATCTGGAGTGATAAAACAACAGAAGTGATAATGAAGAAGGAAGGTTTAGATAATGCTTCTTCAAAGCCATGATGTAGACCCATGGTTAAACGAATCACGGTAATTCCTATCAACGTTAAAATGGGAATCATAATCCAAAGGCTGACACTGGTAGCTTTATCAACACCGTGTTCTAGCGTTGATTTAAACCCAAGGGTCATTTTGATTACACCTAAAATGATCGCAACCGACAAGAAGAAGATAGACAAGAACATGCCGATAGCATTCACTTCTTGATGTTGACTCATTGCACCGGGTGCCGCGAGTCCAACGGCGATCATGGTTAATGCAAAGATTGCAATCATTTGGCTGAAATTGTTGTTCTCTGAAAAGTTGAAATCACCTTTCGTCATAATACGTGTGAAATACTCGCCGAGTATTTTTAACGCATAAATACCGATGGAAAAGAAAGCTAGAATCGCGAAGGGGAATAAATATTCAACCACACTCCATAAGTTAGGAATAAAAATAACACCGAGAACGAAGCTAACGTTAACGCTCATAGCTAATGTCAGGGGAACTACCATCAATGATATTTCACGATTGGATTTTTTAAGTGATTGGAAAGCTTCTGTTTTTTTAAATTTTCGATATTCTTTAATATTCCAGAATAACAGGCGAAAGTGTAAAATAGCTAATGCTGCAATCGCAATTAGTGCACCTGCCAACAACATAGCCGTTAGTTTATCTTCGCCCATTAAAATAGGGTAAATATGATTAAAGGTGATCATTGGATAGCCTTCGTGAGGCAACATAAAATTAGGATATAGGAAGAATGTAACGGCTAAACCGCCCGCACCCAGTGCCGCGAGGAAATACAAAGGATTGTATTTTTCGTTTAAATTTTTGATTAACATGGTGGTGACCTCAATCTAAGTTAGTATATTATTAAATTATAATATACTAACTTAGATTGAGGTGTCATTGATATATCTCAAAAATATTGACCCTATATTTAAAGTGCTTTTATTAGAATAGACGGTTTCTATTCATTAGTCTTTAGATATAGAAACGGGTTGACGTTTATCATCTATGGCAACGTAGGTATAAAGAGCTTCTGTTACTTTAATGTATTCGTCTTCGAGCCGATTTCGTCGAACCCAAGTTTCTATGTGAATGGAGATGGATGTTTTTCCAATGCGTTTTGTCTCGCAATAACAACTAACAACATCACCAATAAAAACAGGTAAATGAAATGTCATGGCTTCTACTGCAACGGTTACCACTCGATTTTTTGCAAGATAAGTTGCATGGGTTGCCCCTGCTATATCCATTTGTGACATGATCCAACCGCCAAAAATATCACCATTTGGGTTGGCATCAGCGGGCATTGCAAGTGTGCGTAATGAGGCATGTTTATTTTCAGGATTCATATTTAGCTTATGCGTTTAATCAGAATTTTTGAATTCCGCTGAAAATTATAAAGCTCTTTTTTCTTTTCAGGCAGGGCAGATACGTTGCCTTCTGTAAAGTCTCTTTCTTTAAACCAATCGACCGACTGTGTTGTTAGCACTAATAATTGTTGCAGTTGATGCTTTTTGGCTTGCTGGCTGATGCGTTTAAGCAGACGATCACCCCGTTGCCCTCCGAGGTAATCTGGGTTTACTGCAAGACAGGCGAGTTCACCTATTTTAGAATCTGCAACTGCATAGAGCGCGCCACAGGCGATGATTTTTCCATCGCGTTCGATCACGCTGAAGTTATCAATCTCGGTTTCTAATTGTTCACGGGAACGTTTGATGAGCGCGCCTTTGGCTTCTAATGGTTCGATTAGGTCAATAATTCCGCCGACATCCTCAAGAGTTGCTGGGCGAATAGTTTCGTAAAGGCTGGCGTTAAACATCGTACCAACACCATCGCGGGTGTAGAGTTCCAGTAGCAAACCCCCTTCTCTGCTGGCACTGATGAGATGGACGCGTTCAACACCGTTGTTTAATGTTTCGGCAATATGTTTAAGAAGGCGCGACTGTTGTGGGTGTTGCTTAATGTAATCGTCGAGATTTTTCAATTCGATTTCATCGGGCAGGGTGGCATCGTTTGCATCTATAAAAATCAGTTTATCGGCTTTTAATGATTTTGCGGTGGCACTGGCAACGTCCTCGTATCGTAAATTGTAGGCTTCACCAGAGGGGGAAAATCCCAACGATGAAAGTAATACAATATTGCCTGCATTGAGTAATTGATTAATCAGTTGCGTATTTATTTTACGCACTTTTCCGGTGTGTTGATAATCCGTACCGTTATGTATACCAATAGGTTGTGCTGTAATAAAATTACCCGATAAAACCCCAAGAGTTTCGTTAATAATAGGGGGCGTACTGAGGGCATGTGAAAGCTGGTTTTCAATTTCCACCCGTAATGCGCCAATCGTTTGTTTGGCTATTTTTAAGGTAATATCATCGGTGACGCGTAAATCATCAATCACTAAAACTTCATGGTTGATCTGTGCTAATTGTTGTTCAACTTGTTGACGTGCGCCGTGTACCAACACTACTTGCGCACCCAAGGCGGATAAAATGGCAATATCTTGCATCAAGCTTGTAAAAGACGGGTGCTCAATAATCTCGCCTTCAAAAGCGATCACAAAGGTTTTGCCTCTGTGTAAATGTATGTAAGGTGCAGCTTCTCGAAAGAAGTTAATGCGCGATTTGTTCATAATTATATTTTGTTAGTATTATTTTTCGTGGCAAAAGTGTTGCTAAAACCCATCAAAGGCGCTCTTTATCCAATTAATATCACTGTCGTTTGTGACATTATCGCCTTCTATGGCGACTACGTCAAAACGCATAGACGACTGGGGTGCTTGTTTTTGTTGATAAGCGAGCGCGGCTTTAATAATACGTTGTTGTTTTTTAAGTGTAACGCTTGCGGCAGCCCCACCAAAGTCGGCATTTTTTCGGTAGCGGACTTCAATAAAAATCAGTGTTTGTGGGTCGTTAGCATCTTGCATAATGAGATCGACTTCACCCGCGCTAATGCTAAAATTCTTTGTTAAAAGCGTCAGCCCCTGTTTTTGTAAATAGTTGCAGGCGAGTTGTTCTGCTGCGTTACCGTGTTTTTTACGCTGAGTGAGCTTGTTTTTGGCAGGTTTTAGCCAGTTGAATAGGGCGAGTTGTTTCATTTTATTGATGTAACTACTTTATAGAAATACTCCCTACCCTTAGCAAGGGAAGGGTTGGGGGGTAGAAGTATTTGAATCTAGTTATGTTTCGATTTATCTACCCTCTCCCTAACCCTCTCCCTGCTAGGGAGAGGGGACTGAGAAAAGTAATCAACGATAACTAACAGGCTTCCCATCCACAAACTTTGCCCACATTAAGGTGCGATGCAATGTGCCATCCCGACTCATGCGAATTCGTCCCGTTCTGCCATTTAGCGCGCTACTGTAATCTTGGATTTCCCCTATTTTATTGGCAAGCATCATCGCGTCTATGCCTAAAGCATGTAAGCGAGGGTAGCGTGATTGCGATTCAACACCTTTTCTTATCTTATCCATAATCCAAGGGGTTTCTGTAAAAATAAGCCCGTCTAAATTTGCATCGCCACCGGTGTTTACGCGCCCGTTAAACACATGGGAGGTGGCATAGATAGGTAAACTGCTAAATTCTTGGCGTAAATTGGGGTATAGCCTTTGTGCCTGTGAAGGCGATGCAACCATCAAAACTGCATCCAACTCATTTTTATTTACGCTAAGGGATTGAGTAATATAGCTGTAGTCATTACTGGAATTTGAATAGCTTTTGTTAATGATGACTTTTCCGCCACGTTCGATCACGGCAGTGCGCATGGCATCTTTTAAACGTAATCCCCATTTAGAATCAGGGCTTAGAATAGCGACTTTTTTCTGCCCTTGGTTGATTGCGAACTGCGCCATTTGTATCGCTTCATCTTCTGGCAAAAGTCCAAACTGATAAAGATTTTGTGTGGTGGATGAATGACCGGTAATGTAGTTGAGTGCAAGCGTTGGTTTTTCTAGTTGGCTGTTTCGAGACAAAGCAGCAATATTGGTTTTATTAAACGGACCGATGACAAATTGGGCGCCATTGTTGATCACTTTTTTATACAGATCAGAGATATTGGCATTGTTAGAATCGTAAACTTTAAGTGGTTTTGAATTCACCTCTTTAATGCCCTTTAAAATGGTGCTACCGACAGAAGAAAGTTTGCCACTCAGCGGTAAAATCACTGCTACATGGTTTGCTTTTGGTGGTGGAGCTTGTGTGGTGGGTGATGTTTCTGTGTCTTCTGCTGTTGAAGGGGTGTTATACGGAGCTTCGTTTGTTTTCTTGTTTGATTCTTGAAAAGTTTCAGATGTAACTGAAGGAGAATCGCTTATCGTTGAAGCATCAGATGAGCCACGATAAGGTGTCGTCGAGGCAACAGGTTCAAAGGTAATATTATTTGCTTTGGCATTACCGGAGTGGTTTGGGTTACGGCTTTGCCATTCTTTGACGCGACTGTATAACGCTTTTTCATTATTGCGGTTAGTTTTGTGAATATGGGCAAGATCAAGCCAACCACGCACAATAGGGTGGGATATTTTTTTACGACCTTCAGTTATTTTAGTTAACGGCAGTTGATGAATCTGCCCCCAGATACGGTCATTATTTAGCTCTTTTTCGTGCGCACTATTAAGGGTGGATTCTTGTAAAACCAGTTCTTGAACCAGCGATAATTTATCGCCACTGGCCTGTGCTGCATTCATACGTGAATTGAGAATTTTACCCGCCAATCCTTCGGGTAAATTGGATACGCGTTGAGGCAGTAGTCGTAGCGCTTCGCTGTAATTGGCATCATTCAAAGCAAGTTGTGCTTGCACAAAACGGAAACGTGCTTGGTTGTTGGTATTTAAAGAAAGATGACGGACAGGTTCTAAATAACGCTGTGTTAAGTCTGCATCTTTAAAGATAGAGGCAAGTTCTGCTGCTTGCAGAATCAAGCGTTCACGATAAGGCGAGCGATAATTATTGGCTGCCGCAAAATAAGCACTGGCGGCTGCGCGTTTATCGCCTGCCGCTAAAAAGGCGTTTGCCTGCTCTATATCTTGTCCTGCAGGTAAAGCATGATTATCTGCTTGAGGCGCAGGTCTTTGAGGTACAATAGAGGGCAGTGAGCCACAGGCACTGAGTAAAAGTGCAATGGTTGTGGTTATTACTATGCTGATGATTTTTATGTGCGTCACGTTATCCCCTTTTATTTACAACGTTCTTAGTTTAAATATAACATTAATGGTCAATAATTACACAAATGAGCAACGTTGAACCAAACAAAAATTCCACGGGAATTTTATATATTGTAGCCACCCCGATAGGCAATTTAGGCGATATTACCCAGCGTGCTATAGACACCTTAAAACAGGTTGATCATATCTGTGCAGAAGACACGCGTAATACGCGTAAACTACTGACACATTTTGGTATTAAAGGTGATCTACATGCCTGCCATGATCACAACGAACGCCAAAAAGTTAGCACCCTAAAAAATTGGTTAAATGCCGGAGAAAATATCGCCTTAGTCAGTGATGCTGGAACGCCCTTAATCAGTGATCCTGGTTATCATCTTGTCAGTGAATTAGGACAGGAAGGTTATTCAATAGTTCCCATTCCCGGTGCAAGTGCGATTATTACAGCCTTGTCTATTGCGGGTTTACCCACGGATCGTTTTACCTTTGAAGGCTTTCTTCCGGCTAAATCATCGGCGCGTGTAAAAACATTACAGGCAAATGTAAAAGAGAAACGTACACAGGTTTATTACGAATCCAGTCATCGAATTGTCGCCACTATAGATGATATGGCGGAGGTATTTGGTAAAGATAAAAAAGGGGTGCTTGCACGAGAATTAACCAAAATGTTCGAGCAAGTGTTTCGAGGTGATTTAGCAGCGTTACAAGAATGGATAAGTGCAGACCGAATGCATCAAAAAGGGGAGTTTGTATTGATGTTGGAGGGGTATTCTAAAGAATCAGAAGATGATGCAATAAGTGGTTCTGCGGAAGATTTATTAAAAATATTAGTGGATGAATTATCGGTAAAACAGGCATCGGCATTAGCGGCTAAAATTACGGGGCGTAAGAAGAATGAGTTGTATAAGCAAGCAATGGAATTAAAGAAGCAGAGTGAGAATGGATAACCGCCACCTCATAATTTTTGATGGTGTTTGTAATTTTTGCAATGGCTCGGTTAATTTTATTATT
>CAZMWD010000097.1:0-2852 GCA_964569685.1 uncultured Cocleimonas sp.
CTAGGGATTAGGGTAAAAAGTTGTTGGAAAAAAGCACTTATAAATGTTATACTTACAAGCTGAATTTTATTCAAGTTAATTTGGACTATACAAAATAGTTAACTTGAATGCTTACTGATTTAATAAGACTCTCGAAACTTCACAATACAAGTGATCTGGTCATAAAGACAAACAGATAAGTTTTATATTAAATTATTTTAAAGGAACAGTTTCCTTTGCCACTGTTAGTTATTAACTATTATGTTAATCCTAACAGATACAAAACAATGCCTGACAAGCATTGAAAGAAGAATTTTTAACGTTTGCATTGATCTTAAATAATAAGTTAAAGGCAAGCCTTAATACATATAACAAAAACAATTAAAAACATTATTTTAATTACCGATTAATAATTTTATTATTTTATGTGCGAAGCACAAAGATGACTATAAATCAGTAAATGAACAAGGGCTTAGAATTATTTTTTTTGATCTAACCTAGCCGTGTTTTTAACTATAACTTATAAACCATGCTCTAATATTCTTAAATATATTACTCATGAATATGAGTCACGTTATATGATTTTTTATCCTTAAATCAACGTCTTAATTATTTAAGTGGGGATTAAGTATTGAGAAATAGTAATACAAAAATGCGAAAATACGCATGCGTGTTACACAATACTTAAAGTAACAATTCACAAGATAATTAAGGGATAATTAAAGGATGATTAAAGAATATTTCTAAGCCTGTTTTCTAACACGAAAACAGTGCGTCTTGGCAAAGTGTAACTGTACAACTCAGTTAGTTTACAAACTAATTGGGCTAATACACAGGAACACTACAAATGAAAAGAATACTAATAAATGCAACACAGCAAGAAGAAATCCGTGTTGCAATGGTGGACGGACAAAACCTCTACGATCTTGATATTGAACACCCTTTTCGCGCACAGAAAAAAGCCAATATATACAAAGGAATAATTACCCGCATTGAGCCTAGCCTCGAAGCTGCGTTTGTAAACTACGGCGCTGATCGCCACGGCTTTTTACCTTTCAAAGAAATATCACGCGAATACTGGAACGATAAACGTAAAAAGAAAGATGGTCGCCCTTCAATCAAAGAAGTAATGAAAGAAGGTCAACAGTTACTCGTTCAAGTCGACAAAGAAGAGCGTGGCAACAAAGGTGCAGCACTCACAACACAAATCAGCCTTGCGGGTCGTTATCTGGTATTGATGCCAAATAACCCACGTGCGGGTGGTGTTTCTCGTCGTATCGAAGGCGAAGATCGCCACAAGATTCGTGAGATTCTAGATCAACTCAATCTTGAAGAGGGTATGGGTGCAATCGTCCGTACTGCGGGTGTCGGTCGTGATTTAGAAGAATTAACCTGGGATATGGACTATCTCAAAACACTCTGGAGCGCTATCACTACGGCTTCCGAAGCACATTCTGCTCCGGTACTGCTGTACCAAGAAAGCAATGTGATCATTCGCACCTTACGTGATTATTTTCGCCAAGATATAGGTGAAATTTTAATCGACAACGATCGTGTTCATCACCAAGCCCAAGAATTTATCAATGCGGTCATGCCGCACAATTTAAAGAAACTTAAACACTACACTGATACCGTGCCATTATTTAGTCGTTATCAAGTAGAACATCAAATCGAATCGGCATTCCAACGTGAAGTGACGTTACCTTCTGGCGGGGCAATTGTCATTGATCATACCGAAGCACTGACTTCTATTGATGTTAACTCAGCTCGCGCAACCAAAGGCAGAGGCATTGAAGAAACGGCTTTAAACAACAACCTCGAAGCCGCTGATGAAGTTGCCAGACAATTACGCCTACGAGATTTAGGTGGATTAGTGGTTATCGACTTTATCGACATGATGCCCAATAAAAATCAACGTGCGGTAGAACGTCGTTTACGCGATGCACTTAAAGTTGATCGTGCTCGCGTACAAATCGGTCGCATTTCTCGTTTTGGCTTATTAGAAATGTCGCGCCAACGTTTGCGCCCATCGTTGGGTGAATCAAGCCAAATCGTTTGTCCGCGCTGTAGCGGTCAGGGTGCTATTCGTGGTGTTGAATCAATGGCTCTTTCCATTTTACGTTTAATGGAAGAAGAAGCGATGAAAGACGGCACAGAAGAAGTCGTCACCCAAGTGCCTGTTAAAGTTGCTACCTTCATTCTAAATGAAAAACGCAAATCACTAGCAGAGATTCAAGCGCGTCATAATCTACAATTAACGGTATTACCCAATCCAGAGCTCGATACGCCTCATTACGAAATCATTCGCTATAAAGAAGACGAGCGTGAAGAAAATGAGCTAAGTTACAAACGCATTACCAAGCCAGAACCTCAGGTAGAAAGCGCCAAAGAAACGCATGACACACAACCAATTGTAGAGCCAATTGTAAATCAAGTCACGCCAAGCACCCCTGCCCCTGCGCCACAACAATTACAATCTAAAAAGAACCCTGGAATTGTACGTCGTATTATTACCGGTTTATTTGGGAGCAATAAAAAAGAGGAAGAAGAACAGAAAAAAACCGAAGACAAGCCTCGTCAAAATACGCGTAACCGCAATCATAATAACAACACCAGCAACAATAATCGTAACAACCGAAATAGAAACCGTAATAACGCCAATACTAACAATAGAAATAAACGTAATAACAATAATTCAAACCAAAATAAGGACGGTAATCGTAATACGCGTAATGCGCGCAATAACAACCAAAATACAAATTCAGATAATAAACAAGGAAATAGGCAACAAAATCCCAGGAATAATAACAACCGCAATAAGCAAAATGCGCAGCAAGATAACCGTAACAAACAACAAAATACACAGCAAAAAA
>CAZMWD010000097.1:2952-7830 GCA_964569685.1 uncultured Cocleimonas sp.
CAACAACAGCATATAAAACAGCCGGATCAAAATACAGCTGAAAATAAAGCGGCAAGCAATCAAGCAAAACCACAAAGACAAGGTAGACAGCAAAATAGAAAACCTGCGAACGACTCTAAAAGAGAAGTAAGTAACGCACCACAGGATCAAACACCGATTGAAATCACGATTCCTGCAACACCTAAAAGTACGCCTAAACCCGTAAGCAAAACGAGCACAAAGAAGCCGGTTAAAGATAAAGCAGAAAAAACATCAGATACAAATAAACTAGATACAAAACCAGATACGATCACCAAGAAAGTTGCCGAGAAAACAGCATCAACCAAGAGCGCCGTTAAAAAAGCGACACCTTCAGCAACCAGTAAAAAGAAAACAGAGAGTACTCAATCTGATAAACCATCGACAAAGGTAGAAAATAAACCTACAGAAACAAAAATGACTACGTCATCTACAACGACAACTCGCCGTAAAAAATCAGTTGAAAATAAGCCTGTAACAGATTCAAAACCTAAAAAGGCAACGAAAGAAAAACCAAGTAGTAAAACAACTAGTGCAAATAAGAATGCAGATAAGAATGCAGAAAAAGGCGCAGACAAAAAGCCAAAAGCAGTAACCCAAGCTAAAAGCAAAACGACTGCTGCCACAACGGAAAAAACAACAAGCACCACGCGCAGAAAAGCAACAACATCGAGTAAAACAGAAAAGAAGGCATCAACCGCCAGCGCTACTAAAAAGACGCCTGCTAAAAAAGCCAGTACTAAAACGACGAGTACTACCACAAAACGTAGTACCGCAAGTAAAAAACCTGTAGCAAAGAAAGAAACAGCGACAAAAACTACGGCTAGCCAGAAAAGTGGTGCAAAAGAACCAACTCAATCAGATAAGACGATTGAACAGGAATAATCAGTCCTCCCTGAAGTATTCACAAGTTACTGATATTCAATCACAAGGCTTAATTTATGGTGAAATTATTTGCAAAAAAACTACTCATTTCTTACAATCCTTTGCAAGTTATGAAACATAAAATAGCCAAACAATCATCCTGACCTATTTCAGGTGATTAAGTTGATTAGTAATTAAGTTGATTAGTAAATGTCTATCGCATACACCAAAAACATATGCTTGAGTTGAGGGTGATACTTCAGGCTGACTGACTATCTATTCATTTCATATGAAGCTTTCAGTATCTCTATTGAAATAAAAATCAAAACCCTACGTTTTCTCCTACTAATCATGTGTTTTTTGGAGTATTATCCTGCGCAAATTCTTGATACATATTAGTAAATACTAATATTATTTCGTAACTTATACGGCGCAGGTAATATGACTCAAACAACGACTAACTCTAATAATAAATCAGACATTAATGAGACTCCGACACAATCTATCTTCAAAGATAAAGATATTATAAAAAAAGTCATTGCTCTTGGTCTTTTCATTTTACTTGCCATTTATTTAGCTTCTATTTCACCCAGTATTACCATTGCTTGGGTTGTCGCTATTTTAGTGCTGACTATTTATCTGTTTGTGTTTGAAATTGTTGCTATTGATGTGGCTGCAATCAGTATTATGGTATTGCTTGGCTTATCCAGTTTATTTGCTCCAATAATGGGGATAGAGGAAGGTTTAGTCGATACAAAACACCTGTTTGATGGTTTTTCTAGTAATGCGGTGATGTCGATAATTGCGGTAATGATCATTGGGGCTGGCTTAGATAAAACCGGCTTAATGAGCAAAGTCTCTAACTTCATTTTAAATATTGGTGGCACATCGGAAAAACGTATTATTCCTATTATTTCCGGTACGGTTGCGATCATTTCATCCTTTATGCAAAACGTGGGAGCAGCAGCACTCTTCTTGCCTGTTGTTTCGCGTATTTCAGCTCGCGCTAAATTACCCATGTCGCGCTTATTAATGCCCATGGGTTTTAGTGCCATTTTGGGTGGCACAGTAACAATGGTGGGGTCATCACCATTGATCCTTCTTAATGATTTAATGGAAACGTCTAACGATGCGTTACCCGATGATCAAAAAATGGAACTATGGTCATTATTTTCTACTACTCCCATTGGTTTAGCTCTGGTTGCAACCGGTATCATTTACTTTATGATTTTTGGTCGTTTCGTGTTACCTGCAAAAAAGAAAAGTAGCGAAGGCGCATCCGGCGGGGAGGACACCATGGATTATTTCAATGATGTTTATGGTCTTGATTACAAAATGCATGAGGTGGTTGTAACAGAAGAAAGTCAATTGGTTGGCAAAAAACTGGATGATATCGAAGATGATTATGATATTCGTATCATTGCCACCAAATTACCGGGTCAAGAGACACATGTCGGCCCTGGTGCATTAGATCGAGATACCGGAATACAAGCAGGCATGGTATTAGGTATCGTTTCAGAGTTTAAAGACCTCACACGATTTGCAAAAAAATTGGATCTCAAGCTTCGCAAAGAATTACGCACCTTTGCAGAAGACCTATCTTCCAGCAAGGCGGGTATTGCGGAAGTCGTTATACCCCCAAGCTCTCATTTGATTGGTAAAAGTGCGCGTGATATTTGGCTAAGAAAAACGCACGGTATTGCTATGGTCGGTTTACACCGCGATGGCGAAACCATGCACGAAGATGAAGATATTAGAAATATGCCATTCCATGCAGGTGATACCTTAGTGGTGCATACCACATGGGAATCGTTAATGCGTCTTGAGAAGTCACCTGATTTTGTGGTGATCACGACAGAATACCCGCGTGAAGAACAACGCCCACACAAAGTGGGATGGGCAGGATTATTTTTTGCGATTGCCTTGGGCATGGTGCTGTTTACTGATATTCGTTTATCTATCGCACTTCTCACCGGTGCTATCGGCATGGTGCTTTCAGGTGTTTTAAATATTGACGAGGCATACCGGGCGGTCTCATGGAAAACGGTTTTCTTACTTGCCAGTTTAATTCCATTAGGTATGGCAGTTGAACAGAGTGGCACAGCAAAATGGATAGCCGAACAAACACTCTTGGTGGTCGGCGATATGCCCATTTGGGTGATTCAAGCAGCGGTTGCAATACTCGCAACCTTCTTTACTCTAGTTATGTCTAACGTTGGCGCGACTGTTTTGCTCGTACCACTTGCAGTCAATATTGCGATTGGCGTAGGTGCGAACCCTGCCGTATTTGCATTGACGGTTGCCCTTGCGACTTCAAACTCTTTCTTAATCCCAACCCATCAAGTTAATGCATTGATTATGGGACCTGGTGGCTATCGTGTACCTGACTTTATGAAAGCAGGTGGTATTATGACGATTTTATTTTTGGTGGTGATGATTGGTATGATGAATCTGATTTTTTAGGTATTGTCTAGGAGGCTGTCCGAGAACTAGAATCGTAACGAAAATCACAGAAATATTATAATCTGGGCTTATTGAATGAGGCGAATAGCAGGGCTATTTAACGATTTCAATAAGGTCAGATTATGATGTTTATGGGATTTGCAGTAGATTTTTAGTTCTCGGACAGCCTCCTAGCTATTACTAACCGCCTGAATCGCGATCCCCTTAAAGTTATCTGTCTTCACACCTTCCCCTACCCACGCGTGCCCGTAGACGATTTCCCATGTGGCGGGGTACAAGCCATCGTCGGTTTTAAACTGCTCGTACGCCTGTTCAAACGCTTTTAGTTTGTCCTTGCCCATCAATCCTTTTTGACGTGAAGCATCCGAGTTTGTAGCACCAATTTGTTTTATATCGCGCATTAATTGACGTACGTTTGCGTAGGTCATAGTGATAGTTTCCATATCAGTGACTGGATTAATAAAACCCGCACCTAATAAGGCATCTCCAATTTCGTGCATATCCGCAAAGGTACTCGTGTGTGGGCTATTATCAATACTCGCCCAGCTTTCTCGTACTTCTTTTAAGGTATCTGGGCCAAAGGTAGTAAACATCAATAAACCATTCGGGGCTAACGTCGCATGAAAACCACGAAAAGTATCGCCAAGGTTATTGCACCATTGCAACATAAGGTTTGAAATAACTAGATCGACACTTTCATTTTTAAGCGGTAGTTGCTCAGCATCTGCGCAAATGGCTAAGGGCTTTCTTCTAGCAAAGGGCTTAGCTCGAAATAAACCGACACGGTGTTGCTGGCTCTTTTGTGCCATATTTAGAGCAAGATCTAAAGCGATCACTTGCGATTTTGGGTAACGTTTGAGTAAATCAGCAGTAATATAACCCGTACCACAACCCGCATCTAATACACGTTTAGGCTGTAATTTAATATAATCCAGCCGCTCACAAAGACGTTTAGCAATTTCTTTTTGCAAAACAGCAGCAACGTCATATGTTTCAGTCGCGCGTTCGAAATGTTGTCGAATAACGTGTTTATCTAGCATCAATAAAATCAACTAACGATTGCACAAATTGTTGAGGATGTGTCATAAAAGGGGCATGTCCAGCGTCGTTAAAAACGGTGATTTGATCATCTGAATAATAATATTTCAAGTCTTCTGATACGTTTATAGGTACAAGCCGGTCAAGCCCACCCAATATCCAATGGCGAGGGATAGACGATGCAGGTGATAACAAATGTAATTGCCTTAAATCACTTTGCATGAGTATCTCCAAACCTGTTTTTAACGCATCGCTTGTGGGTAACGTATTTAATACGCTTGCTGTTAATTCACGTTGCATCTGTTTGGCGTTAATCTCTGTGCTGGTTTTACTGCCCATAAATTGAAGCGCAATAAAACGCTTGATAGTGCCTTCAATATCATTATTTAGATTATCTGCAAATTGTTCAAGCACATTTTGAGGCATCGCATTTAGCCAGTCTTGTTGATTGTCATTCGAGCCAGTCACTTGTGAAAAACGAGGCGTACTTGCAAC
>CAZMWD010000098.1:0-7770 GCA_964569685.1 uncultured Cocleimonas sp.
GACGGTTCAGCCAAAACCTTACAAGATGCAATTAAAGTGATGCGTGATAAAGCTAATAACCCAATCCTAACAACGGCTCAGGAACGTGATCAATTAGCGGCTTATCTGATGCAAATTGATTCAAATACAGTCCAACCTCGAACGGATAGCTCTAATGAAAGTTCTGATGAAAGTTTTGATAACAATACTGCCCCTAACCCTACTTCAAACACAAATCAATCGAGTGGAGGTTCCTTACCTATACCTCATTTATTATTAGTGATACTGGCGCTTTGGGTTAGAAACAGAAAACAGCTTGGCTCTTAAACTTTTCTCGCTAATCCAATAAACCACCAATTATCAGTAAACAACGTCAGTTTGTAGAAAAACACTTTCTATTCTTTAAAACCGCTTTATGATCAGATAACGTAACGACTCTAATTATAATTTAGAATTTAGAATTTATAAAAAGTAGTCTCAATAATTAAAATAAAAAATACAAAACATCACTATGAAGAAGAATAAAACAGACGTTGATTCGTGCTCGTGCGTTACTAATACTCCCTACAAAAACGCAAATTCAAGAAAACGTAATACGCTAAAACTATTATTTACGCTAAATAGCCTACTGTTTGCTGTCATCGGCTCTCACAATGCATTTGCTCATGGTGGTGATGCGAATACTAACAACAAAGACTCCCAAACAAGTGGTGTTGCACACGCACAAGAAGATACCTACTGGGCAGAAAAAGCGAAAAACTATCCTGCCTTTGTTATGCCAAAAACGTTTGCACGTGCTGCTCAACGTAGTGCTATTGAAGAAGGCGCATGGGGACCTATTATTCAATGGCCGCATATTCCTGTTACTGCTGCTAACCTACCTGATGGTCGTATTTTAACCTTTGCGTCTAATCAAAAAACACGTTTTCCCGCAGGGCCAGAATTCACTTACGCAGCGACGTGGAATCCTCAAACCAACAGCTTTGTAGAAAGAAATCATAATTCGCATGATATGTTTTGTGGGCATTTATCCACACTAGAAGATGGACGAATTTTTATTAACGGTGGTCGAAATCATGTAAAAACCACCAGTATTTTTGATTACCGAACCAATAGCTGGCAAACAATCGATAAAATGAATCGTGGGCGTTGGTATCCCACAACCGTTGCATTACCTACGGGTAGCGTAATGACTGCAATCGGTAGTAGTGGTGGGCAATATCCAGAACTCTGGACAGAAGGACAGGGCTGGAAATCATTAACCGGTGCAAGTCTACAAACCCCCATTTTAAGTTATACCCAATTTTTTGAAAGAAACTGGTGGCCACTATTACATATTGATCCACGCGGTAAAGTGTTCCATTCGGGGCCTACACCTAAAATGCACAGCATTAGCACCGAAGGCTTAGGCAGCATTACCAAAGTCGGACCAGAAAACCATGAGTGGTATCCAAAACACGGCACTACCGTGATGTTTGATGAAGGTAAACTATTGGTTGCGGGTGGCGCAATTTCTGGTACAAATACCAAAAGTACCAACAAAGCGATGATCATTGATATTACCGGTGAAGAACCCCAGATCACCCAAATAGCGCCAATGACCTATGCGCGTAAATTCCAAAATGGCGTGATGCTACCCACGGGTGAAGTACTGGTCGTTGGTGGTAATACATCCGGTGTTAAGTTCAGTGATGCAGGGACTATTTTACCCGTAGAAATATGGAACCCTGACACCCAAAAGTGGCGCACCATTGACAGTATTGCCAAACCTAGAAACTATCATTCCATTGCGCTTTTACTCACTGATGGTCGCGTATTATCGGCAGGTGGCGGGCTCTGTGGCTGTGCAGCGGATCATCAAAATGGTCAAGTATTAACCCCACCGTATTTATATAATAGTGATGGTTCATTAGCCACTCGCCCTGTCATTTCCAATGCGCCTAACGTGATTAAAAACGGTCAAACATTTAGCCTCCAAAGTGATACCGACATCACTAAATTTAGCTTAATAAAAATGTCATCGACTACTCATGCGGTGAATACCGATTTACGCTATTTAAAAGTGCCTTTCACCCATGATGGTAATGGCAATTATCAATTAAGTGCGCACGCCAATATTAATGTAATGACACCCGGTCACTGGATGTTATTTGCGGTAAACAGTGAAGGCGTACCTTCTGTCGCATCCATTATTCAAGTTTCAACCAACGGTTTACCCAGCATTACACCGCCTGAAAATCAAATTGGCACAGTCGGTCAGAACCCTGCTCTGGCGATTATTGCAAACGATCCTCAAGGCGAAACGTTGCGCTATCAAGCAACAGGTCTACCCCCTGGTTTAACGATTAATGCAACTACCGGTATTATTTCTGGTCGTCTCAATACGGCGGGTCTTTACAGCCCAGAAATCACCGTGAGCGATCCAGAATCTAGTATTATCACGCAATTTAATTGGGTGGTTTATTCACCCGGCACAACCCCTGGTGTATCGTATGAATATTATCAAGGAAGCTGGACTAAGCTCCCTGACTTTAACGGCTTAACACCTGTTAGCACGGGTACATTTGCTAATTTTGGTATTTCACCACGTGCGCGAAATGATAACTTTGCCTTCCGTTTATCGGCGCGTATTAAAATATCGCAAGCGGGAAATTATACGTTCTACACTCGCTCCGATGATGGTAGCCGTCTTTGGATAGATGGTAATTTGGTGGTTGATAACGATGGTTTACATGCATCACAAGAACGCTCAGGATCAATCAATCTAAGCGCAGGCGAGCATTTAATTGTGGTTGGATTTTTTGAACTGACAGGAGGCGAAGGTCTCAGCGTTCAGTATGCAAGCTCCCGCATTTCTAAACGCCCTATTCCTGCATCAGCATTACTACAAAATCCTCAACAAAATAATGCGCCCGAAATTATTAACCCCGGCAATCAAACCAGTTCAATCAATGCGGCGGTTAACCTCAGTATTATTGCATCGGATGCCAATGGCGATACGCTTGCATACACGGCAACAGGTCTACCCCGTGGTTTAAGCATTAATACATCCACAGGAAAAATTACGGGCACAGTAAACACGGCGGGTAGTGCTTCTGTCGTAGTCACAATCGAAGATGGTCAAGGTGAATCTGCCAGTGCCAATTTTGATTGGAACGTAATTGCACCAATCAGTATTACACCCATTGAATCACCACCAAAACGGGTCAACACCCGCATTAATTATAACGCGGATGTGAGTGGCGGAAATAGCTTACGTTACCGCTGGAACTTTGGCGATAACAGCGCAACAACGGCGTATTCAGCATCAACAACTACTTCTCACGTATTTAACCAACCGGGTAGCTACGTGATTACATTATTTGTTAAAGATGGCTCAAGCACCGCCGTTGAACATCAATTTACACAAGCAATTTATGCCGTGCAAACAGCGAAACAGGCACGTAACTCTAGCAGTATTGTGTATCAACAATCGACCATCATTAATTCTCGCATCTGGAATGTAAACCCCGATAACAACACCGTAACAGCATCTGATGCTGTCATGCACGCCAAACTCGCCGAAATTAATGTCGGTAAAGAACCCCGCTCTTTAGCATTACAAAACGCCAACCGACTGTGGGTCGTTAACAAAGAATCTGCCAGCATCACTATTATCAATACGGTTGCTATGGATGTGATTAGAACCATCACGCTTAAAGCAGGCTCACAACCTTACGGTATTGTGTTTTCCCAATCTAATAGAGATGCGTATGTTGTTTTAGAAGGTTCGGGTGAAGTGATTCGTATTAATGTATCGACAGGAAACGTGGTATCACGCCTGAATGTTGGCAGTCGCCCGAGACATATTTCTGTGAATGCAACTGGCGATAAACTCTATGTGAGTCGTTTTGTATCCCCCAAACTTCCGGGTGAAGACACGGCTAATCCTAAAACCACCTTGAACGGCAAACACTACGGTGGTGAAGTGATTGTAATTAACCGCAATACCTTCTCCATTGATAAAACCATTATCCTAAAACACAGCGAACGCCAAGATGCAGAACATTCCAGCCGAGGCATTCCAAATTATTTAGGCCCTGTAGTGATTTCTCCCGATGGTAACAGCGCATGGGTTCCATCAAAACAAGATAATATCAAACGCGGTGTATTACGTGATGGTAATCAATTAACCCACGACAGTACCGTGCGTAGTATTAGTTCCAAAATAAATCTAAACACAGAACAAGAAAATGCAGTGGCACGACTTGATCATGATAATGGCGGTATCGCCAGCACTGCGATTTTCTCAAAACACGGTAACTATTTATTTGTGGCATTGGAAGGCAGTCGTGAAATCGCCGTCGTTGATGCTTATAGCAATGAAGAATTCTATCGTTTTAATGTCGGTCGCGCACCGCAAGGCTTAGCATTATCGCCTAATGGAACAACGCTTTATGTACATAACTTTATGGACAGAAGCATTAGTGTGCATGATATTAGCCCCATTATTAATGCACGTAATACACAAACAGCATTGATCTCAACCTATCAAACAGTGAGTAATGAACGCCTTGCATTAAACGTATTTAACGGTAAACAACTCTTCTATGATGCGCGTGATCAACGATTGGCACAAGAACAGTATATTAGCTGTGCATCGTGTCACAACGAGGGTGATAGTGATGGTCGAACATGGGATTTCACCGGATTTGGCGAAGGTGTTCGTAACACGATTGGTTTAATTGGACGTTCAGGTACCGATCAAGGACCTTTACATTGGACGGCTAATTTTGATGAAGTCCAAGATTTTGAAGGACAGATTCGTGACTTTGGTGGCACAGGTTTAATGTCGGATAATAACTTCCACGCCGGTACTCGCTCACAGCCATTAGGTGATACCAAAGCAGGTGTCAGTAATGATCTTGATGATTTAGCCGCTTATGTGCAATCACTCAATACCGTTCCCGATAGCCCTTTCAAAAATCAGAACGGTTCATTGACTGCCTCTGCTACACAAGGCAAACAACTGTTTAAAGATAAAAGCTGTGATAGCTGTCATTCTGGTCAACACTTTACCGACAGTGCGCCTAATAATTTACACGATGTTGGCACAATCACTAACGCCAGTGGGCAACGCCTCAATGCATCATTAAGCGGTCTTGATACACCGACCTTACGTGGTTTGTGGGTGACGGCACCGTATCTTCATAATGGATCAGCGAATACAATTGAAGATGCTATTGTGGCACACACCGCTAACACCGCATCACTAACATCAAGTGAGCGTACTCATATCGCTAATTTCCTTCGACAGTTAGATGGCACGATCAACGTATCTTCTAGCACCTCAAATGAAGTCACAGCAGGTCACATTAGTATTGATGGTCAAGCCAACGATTGGAATGGTTTAACTGCATTTAGTAATGACCCTAATGATATTTCAGGTGCAAACAGTCCAATTGATTGGCAAAGTGTTAGCTTCGCGCACGATACAGAAAGCTTATATTTACTGTATAAAAACCACGGCAATATTGATCCTATCACCACATCAGGAAGCTATTTAAGCTGGGGACGACAAGCCTATATTGATACCGATAAAAATAGCGCAACAGGTTACAAAATAGGTGCAATGGGTGCAGACTTTATTTTAGAAGGCAATCAATTATTGCGCTACAGCGGTACAGGTTTAGATTGGAATTGGACACACGTTGGAGAAGGGCTTTCACGATTTAACACCAATACCGCAGAGCTTTCTGTTAGTCGCGCTCTTTTAGGCAATCCTAATTCTGTTTATGTCATATTCATCGGTGATAATGAAGCATACACGGGTGCTAATGGTTCTGCTATCGACTCTTATCCAGACTCTTTAAACGCAAGCCAAGGCAATCAACAGTTTTTTGAATATGCATTTTCATCCGGTATAACACCACCCAATGGTATTCCAGTTGCTCATGGGCAATCGCTTTCGATGCACGAAAACACCACAAAGAATATTACACTGCAAGGCACTGATTCAGAAAATGACCCACTTACTTTTTCTATTACCTCACAACCTTCTCATGGCACATTAACGGGTTCAGATCGTAATATCACTTACACACCTGATAACGGTTTTACGGGAGCGGATAATTTTAGCTTTAGCGTTAATGATGGCTCACAAACCAGTGTACCTGCTACGGTTTCTATCTCGGTCAGAGCCGAGCAAACCGGCATACTATCCAACCCTGTTAATTCTATTACCATCGACGGTAATAATAATGATTGGGCCAGTGTAACAGCGTATGAAGATGACCCCGATGATATCTCTGGAAGTGGTAATACCATCGATTGGAAAAATGTAGCAATCGCGCACAATGCGGACAAACTATTTATTTCATACCGAAATAGAAATCAAATTGAAGCGGGTACTGGCACTTTTATTCCATGGGGTTGGCAAACCTATTTCGATACCGACAGCAACCCTGCAACAGGTTTTAGCTTAGGTGCTATTGGTGCAGATTATCTTCTCGAAGGTGGACAATTATTACGTTACACCGGCACAGGTACAAACTGGAGTTGGACACCAGCAAATGCAGCACAAGTATTCTATAACAACGATACCGTAGAACTCAGCATTGAGCGTAGCGCGCTAGGGCTAACTAACAGTAGCAATATGCGTGTCATTTTCTCAGGAAATAACCAAGCTTACGAAGGTACAACACTGGATCTTTACCCCGATAATGCTGAAGGTGATGCAACAGGAAAACAATATTTTGAATATTCTCTTTCTCAAAACGTACAAACACAAGGACGACCTATAGCAAATTCGCAACATTTATTAGTCGAATTAAATAACGCTTTATCATTTAGTCTTAGCACTAATAATAGCGCTAACTTACGCTATATCATCGTGACAGAACCTGCACATGGTCAATTAAGTAGTGGCAATGGCGTAAATAGAACCTATACACCTGCTAACGGTTTTCAAGGGTCAGATCAAATTCGTTTTTTGATTCAAAACGGTACTCACCGTAGCTCGATTACTACTATTACGTTTAAAGTGGGTGAAGGTAATTCACCTGCTACGTCAACTGAAAGTAGCGGTGGGGGTTCAATGCCATTGTTGTTATTGCCGATGTTTATTTTGTTGGTGCGTAGACGAAAACTAGTCAAATTTATCTAAGAAAACGGATACTTTATCTAAGAAAATAAAAATGAATAATTCTGAAATATCCGAAGATTTATTTAAATAAATTAGTGATAGTTTTTAGTATACAGCTTCATTGAAAAGAGGCTATAAAAGAAAGTAAAGGAGTCAGTACCATACACTGACTCCAATTAATTTCTAACGACGGATGAAGAATCAAGCATAACCACACAATAGTGCTTTAATCTATTTACACCACTCTTTATTAGTTACAGTAAATCCTAATCCTTGGCGTATATTTGCTTACAAGTCATTTTCAATAATATGTTCAAGTAAGCCCTCAGATGCAGACTGCACCATATCAAACACCTCTTCAAAACCATTAGCGCCACCGTAATACGGATCAGGCACTTCTTCATTATCCCAATCTTGGGTGAAATCCATAAATAGATGCAACTTAGACAGCTCAGAAGCCTGCCCAATTTGTTTTAAGTTCTCATAATTGGAACGATCCATCGCAATCACATAATCAAAGCGTTCAAAATCTTCTGCAATTGCTTTTCTTGCGCGTTGAGCTGATAAATTCACTCCACGGATCAGTGCGGTCGATTGTGAGCGAGAATCAGGTGATTCACCAATGTGGTACGCATGTGTACCAGCAGAATCAATCTCAATCTTATCTG
>CAZMWD010000099.1:0-7630 GCA_964569685.1 uncultured Cocleimonas sp.
ACTTGATAAGGATACCGAGTTTTCTGACTTACGGTATATATCAAACCAAATTAAAGTATAATTTTAGTCGTTACAGAAAAATTGGTACATAATATGGCACTTCTAACTGTTTTACGCTTCCCCGACAAACGTCTGCGTACAAAAGCATCCCCCGTAGATAAAGTTGACGATGATATTCGGCAAATACTCGATGACATGCTCGAAACCATGTACGAAGCACCCGGTATTGGCTTAGCGGCAACACAGGTCAATATTCACAAACAAATCGTCGTGATTGATGTATCCGAAGATAAAAACCAGCCTCTTTTTTTAATCAACCCTGTCATTACCCATAAAGAAGGCGTAGAGATTAGCGAGGAAGGCTGTTTATCTGTGCCTGCTTATTTTGCAGAGGTTGAACGTGCCGAACAGGTGAGTGTGAAAGCATTGAATCGTTCTGGTAAAGCATTTGAAATGGATGCAGATGGTTTATTGGCGGTTTGCATTCAACATGAGTTGGATCATTTAAAGGGGAAATTGTTTGTTGATTATTTGTCTCCGTTGAAGCGACAGCGGTTGCAGAAGAAGATGGAGAAACTGGCTAGGCAGGCGGGGTAGGTGTTTACACTTAAAGAACTTCATAAACTACGGAGTTGATCCAGTACTTATTACTAAACCAAGAAAAGTAATATCAAGAGAAAATCGTGGAAAAAGCGTCTTGCCTCAATAAAATTTGGGCTTACTGATAATTAGAAAAAAGAAATAAAACAAATAAAACTAGGTGGAAATTTAGCAGCCAATGTAGTGAACTGATAAACGCTCGCTAATACACGCGTAAGGTCTAGGGTCGCTTGCAGCGAGCTAGTCCTAAGCTTTGGCATAATCAAGTTATCCATTTTTGAAAAACAAAATGGTAAGCTTGCTAAAAAGGACGCCCCATCTCTGGGGCGCCAACCGCTAGGAGGGTATGAACACCTATTCCCAATATCTGCTTAAATACCCATTAGCAGGATTGCGTTGAATAGGATGTATATTAGTATATGTTAATCTACTTAAAGTTCAAGCATTTATTTATATAAATTCTAATATATCTAGACCTCAGTATATAATCCCATCACTATAAAAAACACTAAACCAATAATAACCAACAGTTTTAGTATGATTTATATCATCATCCCTAAAAAACCGTTAGGCTTCTTCTGTTATCAAACAAAGTCCTATGGCAAACTACAGGCTTTTTTAAACAATTTTTAAACAAATAGTCTCACCCACTCTCATGCAAGGTCTCAACAAAAATCATGACTGAATACCTACTCATCATTATTGGTACTGTTTGGGTAAACAATATCGTACTTGCTCAGTTTCTTGGGCTTTGCCCGTTTATGGGGGTTTCACGTAAGCTAGAAACGGCAATGGGTATGGGTTTGGCAACTACATTTGTGCTAACGCTTTCATCTATTTGTAGCTTTTTAATACATGAATACCTGCTGGTACCGTTTGATCTTGAATATCTGCGTACCATTAGCTTTATATTAGTGATTGCGGCTATTGTCGGACTTACTGAGCTCGTCGTACATAAAACCAGTCCTCTATTACACAAAGTATTGGGGATTTATTTACCCTTAATCACAACTAATTGCGCGGTTTTAGGTGTGGCTCTACTCAATGTTCAACAATCCAATGGTTTTATAGAGTCTGCTTTATACGGCTTTGGTTCTGCGATTGGTTTTACTCTAGTGCTGGTTTTATTTGCGGCAATGCGCGAACGACTCGCCGCATCCGACGTGCCTATGGCATTTCAAGGTAATGCCATAGGTATGATTACCGCAGGGTTGATGGCGCTGGCATTTATGGGCTTTACAGGATTAATTAAGGCTTCATAATGTTAATAACGGTTCTCACTGCAATTGCCGTTTTGGTTGGGCTGGCGATCTTCTTTGGCATGGTGCTGGGTTATGCCTCGGTACGTTTTAAGGTGGAAGGCGATCCATTAAGTGATCAAGTGGATGATTTATTGCCACAAACGCAATGCGGTCAATGCAGTTATGCGGGGTGTCGCCCGTATGCAGAAGCCATTGCAAAAGGTGAAGCACCGATCAATAAATGCCCACCCGGCGGAGAAACCACCATACTGGCACTGGCTGATTTACTGGATGTGGAACCCTTAGAGCTTGACGAAGAAGCAGGGGAAACACCTGATCAACCCGAAGTTGCTATTATCATTGAGAAAGATTGTATTGGTTGTACTTTGTGTATTCAGGCTTGTCCTGTGGATGCGATTGCGGGTGCTGCGAAACACATGCACACGGTAATAGAATCAGAATGTACGGGGTGTGAATTATGCTTACCACCCTGCCCGGTTGATTGTATTATTATGGCTCCTATTAAAACTACGCCTAAAAACTGGAAATGGAAACAACCCATCCCAACCGAAAATACCTACCCTTTAATCCCCATGCCTTTAGTATCTGAATTGAAGGAAAAGGCATGAGTCACTCTTCTTTAAAAATAGTGCAAAAAAAAGGGGACAATATAACGCATAGCCCCCAGTCGAGAAAACTGTGGACATTCCAAGGGGGTGTGCATCCTCCTTTTCATAAAGAAAAATCCACTCAATCTAAGATTAAATTTGCAGGTATTCCTGCGCAGTTAGTGCTTCCTTTACAACAGCACATTGGAAACATAGCAGAACCCGTTGTCAACATCGGCGATACCATTTACAAAGGGCAACTTATCGCAAAAATAAGTGAAGAAGAAGGTATCAGTGCCAATCTACACGCACCTACTTCTGGCACTATTAGTGCTATAGAAGAACGCCCCGTTCCCCACCCCTCTGGACTTTCTGAAATCTGTATTGTGATTGATACCGACGGCAAAGATAACTGGCAAGATCATCAACTACCCCCCTTTCTCGATTTTGAAAAGATGCAAGTCAATGATCTTGTTGATCGTATACAACAGGCAGGTATGGTTGGCTTAGGCGGGGCTGCTTTTCCTACTGCGGTAAAACTTGCAACTTCAAGTACACCCTCCACGACCGAACGGGCTAAACAAGTAAAAACGCTGATTATAAACGGTGCAGAATGTGAACCGTACATCACTTGTGATGATCGTCTTATGCGCGAGAAAAGCACCGAAATCATCACCGGCATTCGTATTTTACAACACCTATTGAAACCCGAAATATGCTTAATCGGCATTGAAGATAATAAACAACAAGCCCTAAATATCATGCGACAAGCGTGCGAAAATAATGAGGGTATTGAAGTGGTCGCTATCCCCACTATTTATCCTAGCGGGGGTGAAAAACAACTGATTGAAATACTCACAGGCAACGAAGTACCAGCGGGTCAGTTACCCCTCGATATTGGTATTTTAAGCCAAAACATAGGCACTGTTTACGCTATATACCAAGCAATTATAAAAGGTGAACCGCTATTATCACGAACCGTTACGGTTACCGGCAATGGCATACAACAGCCGCAAAATTTTGAGGTTTTAATCGGTACTCCCTTTAGCTTTCTAGCCGAACAAGCGGGGGGCTATACCAAGGTAGCGGATCATTTGATTATGGGCGGGCCGATGATGGGCTTTACCTTACAAGACGATCAAATCCCCGTGGTTAAAGCCACTAACTGCGCGTTGTTTATTTCTAGCACAGCATTAAGTGAATCGAATTCCGAATACAGCAATCAAGCAACTCTACCCTGTATCCGTTGCGGTAAATGTATGGATGCCTGTCCGGTTAAATTACTCCCCCAGCAACTTTACTGGCATATTCGCGCTAAAGATTTTGATAAAGCAGAAGATCACCATCTAAAAGATTGTATTGACTGTGGTTGTTGTAGTTACGTTTGCCCGAGCCACATTCCTCTGGTTGATTATTTTCGCTTTGCTAAAAATGAAATACGTGATCAACAAGTCACTGCGGAAAAAGCCAACCTATCCCGTGAACGTCATGAGTTTTTACTGTTTCGTAGAGAACGCGATAAACGTGAGCGCGAAGAAAAACGGTCAGCGCATAAAGCGGCGTTACAAAAAAAGAAAGCAGATGCTAAAGCTAAAAATAGCAATTCTGATACACGTGCTGACACAAACGCGAATAACAGTTCTGACAGTAAAGCGGATGCCATCAAAGCAGCAATGGCGCGTGCGAAAGCCAAGAAAACAGCACGTTTAAAAGATGCAAAAGAAAAACAAACAACAGCCACAGATAAAACCAAAGAAGAGCGTTAATGCATGAAATTTAAAACCAATACCTCTCCTTTTTTCAACAATAGCGAAACCGTGAATAGCGTTATGCTACAAGTATTGCTAGCACTCATCCCTGGCACATTGGTGATGTTCTATTTTTATGGCTGGGGCGTGTTATTTAACGTTACTCTAGCGATAACAATGGCCGTAGGTTTAGAAGCACTTGCATTGCGCATTCGAAAACGCCCTATCATGCCCTTCTTAAGTGATCTCAGTGCCATCGTAACCGCTTGGTTATTAGCTTTAAGTTTACCGCCACTCGCTCCGTGGTGGCTGATCTTAACGGGTGTTTTCTTTGCTATTATTATTGCCAAACACCTCTACGGTGGCTTAGGTTACAACCCGTTCAACCCTGCTATGGTCGGCTTTGCAGCATTGATTGTATCGTTCCCATTAGAAATGAGCCAATGGCTTCAAGCCACGGGATTTAATCAACAAGTGTATGGTTTTGTTGATAGCCTGAAATTGGTTTTTGGCTTAGGCATTAACCCAGACTGGGATGCAATCACCATGGCAACACCGCTGGATGAAGTCAAAACCGGCTTACGTGCAGGCTTGCCTTACAACGAGGTAATTCAACAATCGTATTTAAAAGATGCCCGTAATAACACCTGGATTTGGAGTAGTTTAGGGTTCTTAGTCGGCGGTCTTTGGCTCATTTACAAAAAAATCATTCACTGGCAAATTCCTGTCGCATTGCTTGGTTCTTTAACGGTTATTTCAAGTATTGCCTATTTAATCTCTCCTGATCAATATGCCTCACCTTTATTACACCTGTTTGGTGGCGCAACGCTTTTAGCGGCGTTTTTTATCGCTACTGATCCCGTATCTGCCAGCACCACACCCATGGGTAAATTAATTTACGCCGCCAGTATTGGTATTATTATTTATATCATTCGTACGTGGGGTAGCTACCCCGATGCGGTCGCGTTTTCAGTGTTGATTATGAATATGGCAGTACCGATGATTGATTACTACACCCAACCAAGGGTTTTAGGGCATCAATCCATCTTCAGAAAGTCATCGACCAGTACGCATAAAAAGGATGATGCTTAAATGAGAAGGCACTTCGAAGCAATGCAAAAAGCAGGGTTGATGTTGGCAACCTTTGCCTTTATTAGCGTGCTGTTTATTGCCGTCACCAATATACTAACTAAAGATAAAATTGCAGAAAACCAAGCACGCATGTTGCTCCAACAGTTAAACGAAGTCGTAGCCAAAGACAGTTATGATAACGATCTTGCAAGCAGTAAAATTATGCTTAAAAAACAACAGACTGGCTTTGATCGAGATACTCCGGTTTATCTTGCAACGCGCAACGGGAAACCGGTTACGGCTATATTTGAGATTACCACTTTAAAAGGCTACAGTGGTGCTATGACGATGCTTGTTGGAATAAATAACCATGATTTAAGTATCTCTGGCGTACGCATTACACAGCACGCAGAAACACCCGGGCTAGGCGATAAAATGGAAACCCGCAAAAGTAATTGGATACTGGATTTTGATACTAAATCACTCAACAATCCTAAACTTAGTGGCTGGCAAGTAAAAAAAGACGGTGGGGAATTTGACCAATTTACAGGCGCAACCATCACACCACGCGCCATTGTAAATGCAGTTAAATCCACCTTACTTTATGCTCAGGATCAAATGGAAACCATTTTTGAGATGAACAACAACATACAATCATCTATACAACCTATACAACGACAACAAAATAGTCCCCACAAGGATAAAAAATAATGGCAACAGTTGATAGCATTGATACGCTTGATGACATTGAAGTCAATACCAAAATAGAAGGCGGTACCTGCTCGACTGCCGACTGCAACAAAATTATCATGGACGGTCTATGGCATAACAACCCTGGGCTGATTCAATTATTGGGGCTGTGTCCACTGCTTGCCGTTACCGGAAACTTCATTAATGGATTGGGTTTAGGTATCGCCACCATTATCACCTTAACAGCATCTAATATTGTCATCTCCTTCACCCGTAACTGGGTTAGAAAAGAAATCCGTATTCCTTACTATGTGCTTGTTATCGCTACCATTGTAACCATGATTGATCTCATCATGAGTGCCATCACCCCAGAATTACACAGTGTTCTCGGCATATTTATTCCACTGATTGTAACCAACTGCGTGATTATCGGGCGCGCCGAAGCCTTCGCATCAAAAAACAAAATATCACGTGCCGCGTTGGATGGCTTTATGATGGGGTTTGGTTTCGCGTTAGTCCTTGTGGCATTGGGCGCAATGCGCGAATTGATTGGTAATGGCACCTTGTTTTCTGATGCATCGGTAATGTTTGGCTCAATCGCAGATAACTGGAGCATACAAGTCTTCGATAATTACAAAGGCTTTCTATTAGCAATCTTGCCACCGGGCGCATTTTTAGGGCTAGGATTTTTAATTGCGTTTAAGAATGTGGTGGATAGTAAGATTAAACAACGTAACAATAAAATCCCAATACGCCATTAAGGAGATCCTAATTAACACAGGCAATAAAAAAGGTCACTTTTCAGTGACCTTTGATTAACTAAAGTAGCGCGTAATTCACGCTTTAGTGTTTGCCGTTTCGCTTTACGCGTTTTTTCATGAACCCCACCTTTGCGCATGATTGCACTGTTAGCGATAGGATTACGGCTTTTGTTAAGTTTTTTAGCGTTTAACTGAGCCTTTGACTTTTTCATACAGAGTATCTCCTCTTTCATACATCATCTATGAGTACCCAATGATAGAATAAGTTCATGAATAAAGACAAACGTTTCGAAATATTTACCCGCTGGCGCAATGCCAATCCACACCCCACCACCGAATTAAACTACAGTAGTTCATTTGAGTTATTAATTGCCGTGATTCTCTCTGCGCAATCAACCGACAAAGGTGTCAATAAAGCCACCGATATACTCTACCCAATTGCCAATACACCAGAAGCTATCTATGCATTAGGCGAAGAGGGCTTAAAGGAATACATCAAGACCATTGGGCTGTATAACACCAAAGGCAAAAACATCATCAAAACCTGTCAGATGTTGATTGAACTACATGATTCTCAAATACCCGAAAATAGAGAAGCATTAGAAGCCCTACCGGGAGTGGGTCGTAAAACGGCCAATGTGGTACTCAATACCGCATTTGGTCACCCTACAATGGCGGTTGATACGCACATCTTCCGTGTTGGCAATCGAACAGGCATTGCCAAAGGCAAAAACGTGATTGAAGTCGAGAAAAAACTACTGCGTCATATACCCAAAGAATTTATGGTGGATGCGCATCATTGGTTAATATTGCACGGGCGTTATATTTGTGTCGCGCGTACACCGAAATGTACAGCGTGTTTAATTAGTGATTTGTGTGATTTTAAGGAGAAGACTTTATAGTTTAATCCA
>CAZMWD010000100.1:0-5409 GCA_964569685.1 uncultured Cocleimonas sp.
TAAAGAAAACCATTAAAGGCTTAGCATCCACTGCTGAAAGTATCAGTAAAATTACTAACCAGCTCAATAAAAAAGGATTCTCTGGCGAGCTGGTTAAAACCCTTACTGCAGCGCAAAAAACGACGGCTGAGATTAGTTTATTGATGCAAGATACGCGTCATACCATGAAAACCATTACAAATGTGAGCAATAAACTGCAAAAAGATGCCAGTCACACAATGAAAACAGTCAATAACGTGAGTAATAAATTACAACGTGATACCAGTAAAACACTGGCAACACTCAATAAAAGCTTAAAATCCACACTCAGCGAAGACTCTGCATTGCAATATAAAGTACAACAACTACTGAATGAATTGAGCGAAGCATCTAATTCATTCTCGGTGTTAGCAGATACTATTCAACGCAAACCAAACTCGGTTATTTTTGGTAAATAATCTCCTCTATTCACTGGCAAAAAAATGAAATATACACTGCACTTATTTTTATTATTCACCACTCTGGGTTTAAGTGCCTTGGGTTTAAGCGCCTGTGGTGGTACATCCATGACCTTGGGTAATGCGGGTAACAACTTAGGTGGCACTCGTTTTTACTCGTTAAGTTCGTTATCTCCCGCCCCTGCAAATACAAACAGTCAAAAACGCATTGGCGTTGGTCCGTTATCCATCCCGCGTTTACTTAATCGTCCGCAAATTATCACCCGTAAAAATAAGTCCGAAATTGATATGGCAGAGATGCATCAATGGGGTGGCTCGTATAAAGAAGAACTGATGCAGGTGATGATTGATAATTTATCCTCGCTATTAAAAACCGAAAGTATCGAAGAATACCCCTGGAAATTTTCATTTAAACCGCATTACCAAGTGCGTATTGATATTGAACGTTTCGATGGTCAGATGGGCAAAGATGTCGTTTTAAAAGCCCGCTGGCGTTTGCTTTCTGACAATAAAGAAATATTGGTTAAACGTGCTTTTATTACAACGCCCATTGCTGGTCATAGTTACAATCATTATGTAAAAGCACAAAGTCAAACACTGGCTGTTTTTAGCCGAAAAATTGCGGATGAGATTAATAAACGCTAGATTGTATTATTGTTTATAATCCATGAATAACATCCTTATAAGTGCCTGTTTATTAGGGAAACCCGTACGCTACGATGGTAATCATTCACTGATTGAACACCCGCTCATCAAACAATGGCAACAACAAAACCAGCTTATTCCACTCTGCCCCGAAGTAGAAGGCGGCTTACCTATTCCACGCGCCCCTGCTGAAATTATTAATCCATCACTTATTCTTAAGGAGATCCTGATTAAGTCCCATAAAATTCTGCTGGCTTACAGGACATCAAATCCTAGGCGTGGTTTTTGAGAATGGTTGTTCCCTTCGCAGAAATCACAACAACGGAGTTGATGCCCTGTAAGCCAGCCCTGTGGGGCTTAGCCAAAAACCCAGACTCTTCGTTATAGTTACTTGCAAGGCAATAAGCATTCCGCGTAACTATGCCTCGATTCTGGATTTTTGGCGTTGCCAGAATTTATGGGACTTGATCAGGGTCTCCTTAATACCAATAATGAAGATGTTACCCAAGCGTTTATTTTAGGCGCGCAAAAAGCATTACAAACAGCTAAAGATAACCATTGCATTGTCGCTATCCTAACGGAACGAAGCCCTTCTTGTGGGAGCAACGAAATATACGATGGCAGTTTTTCTCAAACTAAAAAATCAGGAATGGGAATTACCACTGCACGTTTAAAAGCAAGTGGTATAGCTGTTTTTAATCAAGATGAACTTGAAGCAGTAGCAGAATATCTTAAATTAAATGAGGGTGTGAACGGGGTGACACCTTGAAAGTTTCTCAACCTGTATAGGTTTTTCGTACTATCAATTGTCCCAAAAGTATTTTCATGAACTTAAAGTATAAATAGCACATCAGTATTCGCATGGTTTGGCACTGAAAATCAATACATTATAAAAGGGTAATACGTATTACCCTTTAGTTGTCGTAAGTTTCTAGGTTTCATCCTATTGAAAATAGAAGACATCTACCATGAAGCGCATGAAGACCTTGAAGAAAAGACAAAACCCTTCATGATCTTCATGGTAAAAAATTCTGTAATACAGAATTAGAAAGGTCTGCAGAGAACACTTGAGGTCTGCCTAGTTCCATATCTAAGTATGCCAAAACTTTTGGGATTAATAATATAAATAATATAAAAACCACGTTCTTAGAATGTGGTTTTGATCTCACCCTAAAAGGGTGTAAAAATATTTTCTTTGGGTAGAATATCGAAATAAATTCATATATTGAGGCATTCTATCCTCTCTAACTAACTAACTTAACTAACTAGAGGGGTGTCGCAAAAAATCCATTGTAGGTTGCTACTGAGCTTTCGAAGCCCAACGATCAACGTCATGTTGGGCTTCGTTCCTCAGCACCAACCTACAAAACATACTTTTACAACACCCTCTAACTAAGAGGAGGGAATAAAGCCTACGAACCTACCCATGCCCTCAGAACGTGGTTTTAATTTTAATAAAACAGTAGTTTAGTTGTTTTCCTTCATGGTCTTTATGCCCTTCATGGTAAATTAAAACAGTTTAAAAACTAAGCTGGAACAGCTTTCTCATCTGTTTTAATCGTCAACTTACCTGCTTTTTCCGATACCCTAACAATACCCCCGTCTTTACTCAGTGAGCCGAATAATAAATCATCCGCTAACGGGCGTTTTAAGTGTTCTTGAATCAAACGTTCCATGGGACGTGCGCCCATTTTAGGATCGTAGCCTTTCTTTGCTAACCAGCGTTTGGCTTTATCATCCACCATCAAAGTAACTTTCTTCTCAAGAAGCTGTGCTTCAAGACGCAGTAAGAATTTATCAACAATATTGATAATCACTTTTTCATCCAGTGGTTTAAATTGAATCACACCGTCCAGACGATTTCTAAATTCTGGCGTAAAGGTTTGTTCAATCGCTTTCATGGTATCCAGCGAATGATCTTGCTGAGTGAAGCCCATAGAGCTTCGGCTGATCTTTTCAGCGCCTGCATTACTGGTCATCACTAAAATGATATTCCGAAAATCGACTTTACGCCCATTACTGTCGGTTAAACTACCGTTATCCATGACTTGTAATAAAATATTAAAGACATCAGGATGTGCTTTTTCAATTTCATCCAGCAACAATACGGCATGTGGGTTTTTATTCACCGCATCGGTTAGCAAGCCACCTTCTTCAAAGCCCACATAGCCAGGAGGTGCGCCGATTAAGCGTGAAACCGTATGGCGTTCCATGTATTCCGACATATCAAGGCGGATCAATTCCACACCCATATTTTCTGCTAACTGTCGCGTGACTTCGGTTTTACCGACACCCGTAGGTCCTGCAAATACAAAGGCACCAATCGTCTTATTATCATCACGCAAACCAGAGCGCGACATTTTAACCGCTGTGACTAATTGGTCGATTGCCATATCTTGACCGAACACAACACGCTTTAAGTTAAGATCAAGGTTTTTCAATACTTCGACATCGGTACTTGAAACGGTCTTGGGCGGAATACGTGCGATTTTAGCAACAATTGCTTCTACATCCGCAACTGAAATTGTTTTCTTACGCGTACTCTTGGGTTGTAACTGACGATTTGCGCCCGCCTCGTCAATCACGTCAATCGCTTTGTCTGGCAAGAAGCGTTCGGTGATGTAACGATCTGATAATTTAACCGCTGTTTCTAATGCGGGTAGCGTGTATCTCACATCGTGATGTTCTTCAAAACGTGATTTTAAGCCTTTAAGAATCTTGATGGTTTCATTAACCGTAGGCTCTTTAATGTCTATCTTTTGGAAACGACGTGCAAGCGCCCTCTCCTTTTCAAATACCGTGCGGTATTCTTGATAAGTGGTTGATCCGATACAACGTAATTCACCATTTGCCAACATAGGCTTAATCAAGTTAGACGCATCCATGGTGCCACCGGATGTTGCACCTGCACCGACAATGATGTGAATTTCATCAATAAATAGAATCGCATTTTCTTCTTTTTTGATTTGATTTAAAACGGCTTTAAGACGTTTTTCAAAATCGCCACGGTATTTTGTACCAGCAACCAATGCACCCACATCCAAAGAATAAATCACTGCACCGTCTAATACTTCCGGCACTTCTTTATCAACAATACGTTTGGCTAAGCCTTCTGCTATGGCGGTTTTACCCACGCCCGCTTCGCCAACCAATAAAGGGTTGTTTTTCCGGCGACGACATAAGACTTGAACGGTGCGTTCTACTTCTAAATCACGCCCAATCAAAGGATCAATTTTTCCTTCTTTGGCACGTTCATTTAGATTGACAGAAAACTTCTCCAATGGCGTTTCTTTGGGTGGCTCTTCAACTGAGCCCTCTTCAATTTGTTCTAGTTCAGGATCTTCTGCAAAATTCGCATCACTGTTTTCATCTCCAGAATAATCCGTCAGTGTTAAATCATCATCGGTTTTACGAATATCATGTGAAATATAATTAACCAGATCAAGACGCGACATATCTTGTCGCCCAAGATAATAAACCGCATGTGATTCTGGCTCGCCAAAGATCGCCACTAAAATATTTTGACCGCTGACTTCACCTTGCCCAGTGGCTTGAATATGATAAACCGCACGTTGAATGACGCGCTGAAAGCCTAACGTCGGTTGTGTTTCACGATCATCTTGCTCAACCAATATTGGTGTATTTTCTTCGATATAACTTTCCAGTTCGGTTTGTAGCATCGGGATATTAATACCGCAGGCGCGTAGTGTATCCGCCGCGCTGGGGTTATTGGTCATTGATAATAACAAATGCTCGACGGTGACAAACTCGTGATGTTTCTCACGTGCATCTTTGAATAACATATTGATTGAATATTCAACTTCTGTACTTAGCATTGGTATCTCCTGCCCATGTTATAAATTACTAATTTTACTATTTTGTTCAATTTCTACTCTACTTCCTTAACTCTTGTTCCATAATACACCGCTATTCTTCTTCCATGGTACACAATAGGGGATGCTGATTTTCACGTGCAAATTCATTCACCTGTACCGTTTTGGTTTCGGCAACATCTTTTACGAAAACCCCGCAAACGCCTTTACCTTTTGTATGTACCGCCAACATTACGCGGGTGGCTTTTTCTTCATTCAAATTGAAAAATACGGTCAAAATATGCACCACAAATTCCATTGGTGTGAAATCATCGTTAACCAGTATAACCTTGTATCGTTTCGGCTCTGCCACTTTTGGGCGGGCTTCTTGTACCATCAAGCCGGAATCGTGGTCATTATCATCATCAAACGGGTCTTCATCTTGATTAACGATGTCTAAGCCGTGTTTCGTTAATTGATGTTTGATCGTTTGTTGCTTAAATTGTTTATTATTT
>CAZMWD010000100.1:5509-7622 GCA_964569685.1 uncultured Cocleimonas sp.
ATCTAATGTAATAAGTGTAGTCTACATACACGCAATCATTTGATCACCAAAGTCAGAACATGAAATTTCTTCCGCATCATCCATCTGTCGTGCAAAATCGAAAGTGACGCGTTTAGATGCAATCGCGCCAGAAAGTGCTTTAACCACTAAGTCTGCCGCCTCTAACCAACCCATATGACGTAACATCATTTCTGCCGATAAAATAATCGAACCAGGGTTTACTTTGTTTTGACCTGCAAGTGGTGGCGCAGTTCCATGTGTTGCTTCAAATAGCCCGATGGTATCCGACATATTTGCCCCTGGTGCAATTCCGATTCCGCCAACCTGTGCGGCGAGTGCATCCGAAATATAATCCCCGTTTAAATTGAGTGTTGCTATCACGTCGCATTCTTCTGGGTATAATAATATGTGTTGTAAGAATGCGTCTGCAATCACGTCTTTTACAATTATATCACGTCCCGTATTTGGATTCTTGAAACTTAGCCACGGACCGCCATCTAGCTCGGTCGCGCCAAATTCTTTACGGGCTAAATCGTAACCCCATTGTTTGAACCCACCTTCGGTAAATTTCATGATATTACCTTTGTGTACCAGCGTTAGGCTTTCGCGATCATTATCAATCACGTACTGTAAGGCTTTGCGTACCAAACGTTGCGTGCCTTCTATAGATACGGGTTTGATGCCTATTCCGGATGTTTCTGGGAAGCGAATTTTAGTCACGCCCATTTCATCTTGTAAAAACTTGATCACTTTTTTAACTTCATCCGAGCCTTGTTGCCATTCGATTCCAGCATAAATATCCTCAGAGTTTTCGCGGAAAATAACCATATCGGTTTTTTCTGGGTGACGCAGCGGGCTAGGCGTACCCTCGTAATAGCGAATCGGTCTTAAACAGGTGTAGAGATCAAGATCTTGGCGTAGCGTTACATTTAAAGAGCGTATGCCACCGCCAACAGGTGTGGTTAAAGGGCCTTTAATGGCAACCACATAGTGTTTCATTGCATCCATGGTTTCTGCTGGCATCCACACGTCTTCACCATAGACTTGAGTGGCTTTTTCACCCGCGTATATTTCCATCCAATGAATTTGACGTTTACCGGAGTAAGCTTTTTTAACCGCCGCATCAATCACCTTCATCATCACTGGCGAAATATCCACACCAATGCCATCTCCTTCTATAAAAGGAATAATCGGTTGCGAAGGTACATTCAGTGAATGATCTGAATTGACGGTTATTTTTTCGCCATTTTTAGGAACGGTGATGTGTTGATAACTCATAGATTTTCCAGTAAAAGTCTGACTGATTAATTTGGGGACACTCTAACGTAAAACAAGCTTTAGTTTTGCTTGAAATCTGTTAAATTAGCGATCTAAAATTAATTCACCTAGAAGAGACACAATCATGAAATATCACGTATACGGCATCGGCAACGCATTGGTTGACATGGAGTTTGAAGTCACCGATCAATTTCTTGCACAACAAAGTATCGAAAAAGGCATGATGACCTTACTAGAACAAGACCAACAAGAAAAATTACACAGTGAATTAGAGAAACAATTTGGGCTAAAAAAACGTGCCGGTGGGGGTTCTGCTGCAAACAGTATTGTTGCCGTTAGCCAATTTGGTGGAAACACATTTTATGCCTGTAAAGTTGCCGATGATGAACTCGGTGATTTCTATATGAAAGACTTAAAAGAAGCCGGTGTTAAAACGCGCTTAGATCAAATCAAAGGCGAAGGTGTTACCGGCAAATGTATGGTGATGGTAACCGATGATGCCGAGCGCACCATGAACACATTCTTAGGTATCACCTCAGATTTTTCTAAAGATGATTTACATCTGGATGACCTAAAACAATCAGAGTATTTATACATTGAAGGCTACCTTGTCACATCCGATGTATCACGTGAAGCGGCGATTGCTGCGCGCCAGTTTGCGCGAGAAAACGGCGTTAAAACGGCTTTTACCTTTTCTGACCCCGCGATGGTAACCTATTTTAAAGAAGGTATTACAGAGATTATCGGTGACGGTGTTGATGTTCTATTTTGTAACGAAGAAGAAGCACAAACTTATACTGGTACGGATAATTTGGATGATGCAATCACCGCACTG
>CAZMWD010000101.1:0-7605 GCA_964569685.1 uncultured Cocleimonas sp.
TAGTCGTCCCCCTGCTAGGTGGAGAGAGTTAACAATAGAAGTTTTTCACTTTGAGTCTATGAAAATATTTTTGGGAAAAATCAATACAACAGAAAGCCTACGGCTTCTTTTTTCCCAATTTAGTCAACCAATGCGCCCTCTGCTGAGAAGCCTCTGAAACCTCTTCTAGTTCACGATTCATAATACCCATACTGTCTACAATTTTTGACAGTTGCTTAGCTATTTCTTTTCCACTACTGCTGTTTTTTGAAGATCGTTCCGACGATGCCGACGTTGTGCTTTCAATGCTTTGTAGTTTTTGTGAAATTGCCATGAGTGATTCAGCCAATATCGCATCAGTTGGTTTAGGTTCTTTAAAGAGTGACTCAAAGCGTTGCATGGTTTGTGTCATTTCACCGAGATGATTAACCAGTTGATTTTCATCAGCGTCTTTTGTTTGCTCTAACAAGGTTTGAAACCCTTGCAGGCTTTTACTGATTTCACCTAGCTGATTCGCTAAATTATCCGACTGTTCGCTGTGTTGTAATGATTGATTTACCTGCTGAATATTCTCAGATAAATCACCCAATTTACTACTAATTTCTAAGCCTATGGTAGCTTCTTCATTACCCGCCATTTTGTTTTTATTAAATTCTGATTTAATCGAAGACCAACGTTGCTGTTGCTCATCCGTCATATTGCCACGCAGTTCGGCTAGCTTTAGCAGGTTTTCTTCTGCGCCAGTGGTTAATAACTGGGCTTCTCCTAAGTAATGATCTTCAATCATTTGCATCATTTCAGCTTGATTCATCACCGCTGATAGCTTTTCAGCCATCTTATTCATATTACGGTAGCTACCCTGTAATTTGAACGGAGGTTCTTTGCGATAAGCATCGTTTTGCGCGGCTGATGCGATATATTGTTGATTTACTTTTAGCACCACTTGTTGGATTACGAACATCTTTTTAAAGACTTCCAGAATCTCATTTAACTCTGCCCCACTGTAGTTATGTTTAAGATCAGTGGATGCCACTTGTTTGCCCTTTGCCATATCAATCAGCAAATAAATATCTGACATTTCACGCGTTGCTAAGGGTGCAAGTATTGGGTTAGCGGTCATACTATTTTCAATATAACTGAGTGAAAATGCTTCTTCATGGTCACCCAATATATCGCCCAGATTATAAATATCGGCACGGTTAGCCAGCATATCAGGGATTTTAAACACATCGCCCGATTCGGTATAAGGGTTACCTGCCATAATAATACAGAAGCGTTTGCCACGCATATCATAGGTTTTAGTACGTCCTTTCCAGATGCCATCGATGCGACGCGTGCCGTCACTTAATGAAATAAATTTCTGTAAAAACTCTGGGTTGGTGTGTTGAATATCATCCAAATAGAGCATCACGTTATTGCTCATTTCTAAACCAAGGTTTAGCTTATTCAGTTCTTGCGCAGCGGTTGCATTGGGTGCTTGTTCGGGGTCGAGTGATAGAACATCATGCCCTAACGAAGGACAGTTAATCTTCATAAAGATCAAACCTAAACGGCTCGCAACGTATTCCATCAAGGTGGTTTTACCGTAACCCGGTGGCGAGATCATCATTAACAATCCCATCAAATCGGTACGTTTATCTTCACCCACTGTGCCCATTTGTTTCGCAAGGTTATCGCCGATGAGGGATAAATACAGCTCGTTAATCAAACGGTTTCTTACAAAAGATGACAGTGGTCTGGCTTTAAATTCATCCAGTCTCAATGCTTCGGTAGAGACTTTCATCACATCACTGCGTGAGCGTAAGTATTTATGATAGCCCGTTAAAACATGGTTTTTGTGATGATGATAACGGCTTAAAAAATCATCCAAACTAAGATGCAGTTGGCGCGATTCAATGCGCGGGTGTTCGCCCATAATATCGTCTACGCTGACTTCCAATTGCGTTGCATTGTCTTTCCATTGAATATTTTCACAGATTAATAATGCCACTGCCTCTGGCACATAGTGAGATGATTGTTTTCCGTCCTTATCATTTCTATCACCTTTATCGCCTTTATCACCTTTATCACTGTTAGCGTTTTCAAGCATCGCCAGTAACCAAGCCTGCGCTAATGCCCAACGTTCATCATGCTGATCAGATAATTGCGCTAATGTGGTTTCAAATTGCTTCCATGCCTTGGCAACTTTTAAGTTTCTGCGTAAATCATCCAGCAATATTTTTGCATATTGACTGGATGTGAAATTAATTTTTGTCTGAGCCAGTTCTTGGCTTAAATATTCAGCGGTGCGATTGCGCGTACTGACATCTGCATCAATGGGGTATTGCTCTAAAAACTGCGCAAGCTCTGACTGAATATCATGCTGTAAACGCTGACTAGCATCATGATTATTAAATACATCCACCAATTGCTTGGCACTAATCGCGCGTTTTTGCCAATCACTTTGTGGCGATTGTGTTTGTGTGACGGACCAAAATAAACTTGCCAAGCCACGCTCTAAAGGCGGGAATCGCAATAAATCACTGGTTTTTTGAATCGGTAATAACTGCTCTAAGAGTTTACTTGCGTCATGGTCATGAATGCCTTTTTCATAACCTTCCTTATAGCGAGGCGATGCAAAATCATGCACCATTTTAAGCAGTTCTTTGTGATTATTTACAACCGCTTCGAGCTTTACACTATCAAGATTATTTTGTTTAAGTTCAGCACTTTCTAAGATTAACCCCGCTAAATATTCAGCGCGATATAACTGCTTTGATTCTGATTCTATCTCAATATTCCAAAATTCTTTTTGCGCATTAAGTGCTTGATTATCAATCGGTTCAATAAAATCTGTACCGTTCAAATGCAAATTAAGCTGATCATTTTTATGAATAATACTTAACGCTAATTCTTGCGTGGTGACACTAAAACGATGACGACCTAATTTAATAACCTTGCCACCATCTTCGTAAATTTCTGATTTATCGCGTTGCGCTCGCAGGGCTTGATCTTTACTGTTTTTAAGGCGACTTTCAATATCATCGGCTTTAACACTATCATCAATTTCCCGAAGCTTTTCGGCTATATCACGTATCTTGATAACCAATGGATCAGATGCAAATAGCGTATTGAGCGCATCAATATCAGTGAGTTTTTTGGTACGCCGCGTGATGGATGTAAGAATACGCTCGGCAGCATCTAATAAGTTTTGCGCACGGCGTTGGCGTTCTGATATTAAGCTTTGCTTGTGGGATTCAAAGGTTTCATAAACTTCTTCTCGTTTGCCAATAATATCGGCTAAAAATTCATCGTGTTCGCTAAACTGCCCTTCGAGTTCTTCTAGCTGAATCAATAAACGATTAAGTTGTTCATCCGCTTTATCCGGCGTGCTCGCAAGCCCTACCGCATTGGCAATACTTTGGCTAAATAATTTGAATTGAACGCTGAATTGCGCAACGGCTTCACTCGAACCAAGGTCTTTGTATTTATGACGCGCGCGTGCCTTGCTTTGGTTTAACTTGGCATAAATCGTCGAAATACTTTCGATAATTCGGGTGCGCAACGTGGCATCATCCACTTGTAAGGTTGATACCAACTCTGAAATTAAATCTAAATCACCCGCCATTTTTTCATAACTTTCAATGACTGTTTTAATTTCTACACGTGTTTTTGTTTTTTGTGCTTCATCATTCAGTGCATCTAATTTAACTTGGTACGGCTCTAATGCTTTTTCTTCTGATAAAAATGTAAGCGTGTCTGCGCCTAATGATTCTTGTTGCTCAACTAATGCCGTGTCTAATTCTTTAATACGTTGCTGATCTATATAACGGTATTCTTTAATGGTAAGCAGATGCCCGCGTTGCTTGCGAATGCTATCGAGCGCATCCACAAATTCTGCCACTTGATCCCAACTATCAGGCAACATGCGGGAAAATATGGATTTTTGTTCTGCCTCCGCTTTTTGCATGGCTTGATTGGCACGCTGACGAATGCTTTCTACTTTTTCAAACTCATCTAGCACTAACTCTGAGGTTTGGCTAATCTCATGCAATGCCTTTTTAATATCTTCTAATTCGGGTTTATCTAGCCAAAAATAAGCACTTTGCAAACGCTCATAGGCCTGTGAAAGTTCGTTATAAACAACGGTTGAAGCCGTTTGTTTGTCGATAGAACGGGTAATGCTATATAGCTCAGAAATACCCCGCACCAATTCAGCATTACCAATATTGGTATAAAAAGAGGCCGTGGTGGTTGCTTGGCTGGCATATTCTTCAGAACTAAAAGATGTTTGCCAAATCTGCATGGGATGTATGCGGGTTGGCGCTTCGCTTTCGGCATTAAATATAACCATTCTGCCGTCGTCATAGAGACTGTAGCCGTGACCAAATAAAGGGTTTGCCAACTCCTTTTCAATCATATTATAAGAATATAAAGCACACTTGCCCTCTTCTACGTTATAAAACACATATAAAATATCTTCACCGTTTGGAGAGCGTACACTACGTTTAAAGCGCATTCCCTGATTATTACGAGAGCTATCTTCTGCAAAGGTTTTGATTTCACCATTTTGTAAATAAATACCACCAGGGAAAATAATACCGTGATCTTCTGGTAACTGCTGGCACGATTGTCCGATGGCATCAATGCGATTCACTTGCGCATTTTGTTTGTTATAAACTAAGTAGCGCGCGGTACTTTCTCGATAAGGCGTAACTTGTAAAAGAATAAATTTACCAAGATCAGCATAGGCAATTTCGGCATCATCAATGGATTGATTTTCTGCATCGACCGGTTCTGAATATATCCCAGCACCTGTTTCGGTATTATTTTCTACCTTTAAGGTAAAGTCGCCATCGGTCGTTTCTACAAAAATAGTATCCAGAATATTGATATGCGGGTGGCGACCGTGTACCGAATCATCACGCGTGGTTGAAATCCATTCAAAATCGTGTGCTGATGGCAACGCAATATCGTATTCACCACGATTATCGATGTACGTCAGTTGATGTTTGTTATCAATAGCCCAGCGAAATACACGAATATCACTGATGTCTGAGCCGATCTGAAAAGAGACCAGTAACTTATTATCTTTGACTATAATTTGAGCCAGTTTGGTGTGTTTATAATAGGTATAAAGCTCTTCAAAATCAGAGACAAAAGAACGCTCGCTTAGGAAGCTTTTATCAAGCGGTATTGGTTCAAATTCGTATTGGTCATCATTTTCTACCAGCTTATACAGCGTAAACACATCTTCAATATGGGTTTCTTTTTTTAGCCCAATAAAAACGTTATAACCAAAAATAAGCGTATCGCCCACCTGTGCAATATCACGCGCGATACAATTATTTTCGGTACGCACACGTAGGCGACCTAGCACCGCCATATCCGAACTACCAAATTCTTCGATACGTGCGCTATTGAGTGCCTTGGTATGTTGCTCTAGGCTATTGCCGTGTTGTTCTAGGCGCTTACGAATAATCTCGTAAGCACTTGATTCTGATACGGCTTTATCTATAGCTTCGCTATCCGTTTGCTCGGTATTTTTATTATTGTCAGTCATCTATAGCTTCCTTAAATGCTGTTTAACATTATTAAGATTTAGCTGACTTCATATCCAATAACTTACCCAATACAGCTTCTATCGCAGGGCTTTTCTCCATCAAACCTTCAACGGTTTTACCCATGCCTAAGCCTTTTGTGAATGATTGTAGATAGTCACCACCACCGACAATATCAATATTGGCTTTTGATAGCGCAGTTGCTAATACTTTCGCTTGATCATCCGCAATTTCTTTGTTTGCCTCAATTTCTACCAAGGCTTGCTCAAAGTCTTTTTCTAGTTGCATACGGAATTCTTCATGCTCCTTTGATTCTGGACTCATTTTATCCATCGCTTTAAATTTCTCGACTAAGCCTTCTGCTTCTGCTTTGAATTTTTCACGCTGCACTACCGCAGCTGCCAAACCGATTTTCTCATTACCAATTGCTTCTACATCCATTTTTTCTTCTTGGACTTTCGCTTCAGCAAGACCTTCTTTTTGGTTAGCTTCTGCCATCACTTCTTTAACTTGCGCTTCTGCTAAACCAGATGCTGCTTGTTCTGCTTGTGTACCTTCTGCTAATTGCTTTTGTGCATCCGCTTCTTTTGAGGATGCTTCTAATTCAGCCTGAGCAATGATATTAATCTCTCTAGCTTTATGCGTTGCTTTCACCTCATCCGCTTCGGCTTGCTTAACTTGTTTAACTAATTCTTCTTCTGCCTGTGCTTCGGCGGCAATGATGGTTGCTTGTTTAAGTCGATCCGCCTCTGCTACCACACGCACTTCTTTGATTTTCTCTTCTTGTTCTGCAACTGTTTTATCAACCGCTACGCGTTCACGAATCACGTTTGCGATTTCTTTACGTTCGATTTCTAATGCCTTTTCTTTTTCGATACGTTGTAACTCAACTTCACGTTCTCTGGCGACAATTTCTAATTCGCGGGCGCGCCCTACTTTCTCTTCTTCAATCGCTACAGCACGTAAGCGGTTGTTTTCAGACACTTCTACTTCGCGCATTTTATTCTGTTCCATTACCTGAAGTTCTTCTTCAGTGGCAATGCGGGCGCGTTCTGCACGTAAGCGTTGTTCTTCTTGTACCTTGGTTGTTTCTGCTTCTTCACGTGCTTGAATCGTTTTCACCTCACGCTGTTGGCGTGAAGTCGCATCTGCTTCTTGGCGTTCTAGCTCCAACATCGCTTCACGTGTTTCTACATTTTTCTTAGTAATAGCCAACTCTTCATTACGCTGTAATTCATTGGTATGAACATTTTGTATCGCAGTGAGTTCTGTGATTTTACGAATGCCTTCTGCATCCAAAATATTATTCGAATCAAGATGCATAATTGGCGTTTGTTCAAGATAATCAATAGCCACATCTTCAAGTACATAACCATTTAAATCATTGCCTATTACTTCAATAATGCTGTCACGAAAATCAATACGATTCTCAAACAAGGTAACAAAGTCCATTTTCTTACCCACCGTTTTCAGGGCTTCTGAGAATTTTGCATTAAATAATTCATGTACCGCATTTTTGTCTGATGCACGTTCAACACCAATCGACTTGGCTACTTTAAGCACATCTTCTTGGGTTTCATTAACCCGCATATAAAACGCGACGGTAATATCTGCACGGATATTGTCTTTACAAATTAGACCATCTTTATTCTTTCTATCTACTTCAAAAGTGATCAATGAAATTTTCATCAATTCCTTTTTATTAATCACCGGCCAGACAATACCACCGGTGAATTTAACCTTGGGTATGCTGGAGGTATCATTAATGATCAGCGCCCAACCCTGCGGTACTTTAACGTAGAACTTAGTGAATGCAATTAAGATTGCAATAACTAAAAATGCAATGATTGCGATAGCGACCAATGTGAAAATTGTGACTGAACTGCCCATTTTTATAACCCCAAGTTTCTTATATATTTATATGTTTTTTAAATTTTATTTGAATTTATTCTGTTTTTTCTATGTCTATGCTCTGTTTATTAAACTTAAAACCACGTCCTGAAGACGTGGGTAGATTCGTAGACTTTCGCGTTTATTGTTCCAATACGCTAGTTCAAAACTATGCACTTTCAGTGCAAGGCTTTAG
>CAZMWD010000102.1:0-7579 GCA_964569685.1 uncultured Cocleimonas sp.
GCCATGCAACTATTTATACTTTAAGTCTATGAAAATACTTTTGGGACGATTAATAACGAATTCAGCATCCAATACTATTTGTTATTCCCGAATTAGTGCGGGAACTCCCTCGGATCATCACGATAACCGCCATCGACACCTTTCACCACAATCGCTACCGCATCATGTGGGTGTAAGCTTTCCATGTGATTAATGCGCACCCAGAAATCAATGAGGCTATCATCTTTATCAAGCTCTGCCTGAACGCGTCGTGCCGCATCTTCACAAAACATTAAATTTGCCGCATTTAAACGTGCAAATTCTTGTTCGTCTTCGCGTTTAACCGCTGCTTGAACTGGGGTTGGTAAGGCCGTTTCTATTTGATCAATTAATTTTGAAATCGGTAAATCTTTAACTTTATCCGATAGCTTTACCCGCACTTGAGCAATGCTTCGCTGGCTGTGCGGTGTTGCCGAAATACCTTCTGGTGTACCTAACCATTCGTGTACAGCTTCCATATCTACCTGACCAGAATCACCAAATTTATCTTTAAAACCTTGCTGAATAATATCGCGTGATAATGCGGCAGAACAAGGACAGGTTGAAGAATATGGCACCTCAAGGGTTAATTCTGTGGTTAATACACCTTTTTTAAGTGAGGTTATTGGGCGTACTTTATAGGCTTTCCAACCCGTATTTTTACTCACTAGCGAATTACGACGCTCGAAAAACTCAAGACGGCATTCTAAGTAAGCGCTATCGCTAATGCCCTCATGCGATTCAACAAAATATTCAACAATACTTTGTAATAACGCCGGTGTTAAAACATGATCACCTAACATCTGATCCACCGCTAAATATAAGCGTGACATGTGAATGCCTTTGCTTTTAGGATCGGTCAAATTCACATAAGCCTGCACTCTAGCAACCGTTTGAATGTCCTCACCTTTACCATTGAGCATATGCACTGGTACTTCTATCTCGCTCATGCCAACCCAATTTAAGGGCGCGTTTGGGCCTGAATGTGGCTCGTTTGCAATATCGGGTAAAGAATTGGGTAAATCACAACTATCGTCTGTACAGCCTTCACTTGCACTCATGGAGAGTCCTTTTGAAATTTAATATTCATAAGATTATACATAATCATGGCTCGATTGGGAGTATTACCATAGGAGTGTAACGGTATTATCATCATGTTATTCTTGGATCATAAAATAACAGCAATAAGTGGAAGCGTATTATGAAACAATTGAGCCTTTGGGTAAGCACGTTCATTATTACAATGACAACGCTTACTGCTTGTGAACCAGAAGCACCAAAACAAAATACTAAAAATGTATTTTCACATCAAATTGATGCGTTAGATAAAGCAAAAGAACTTGAAAAACAACTCATTGAATCTGCGGATAAACAACGTAAAGCAATTGAGGATATGACTAAATAAAGAACTCAGCAGTTTGTATAGCTTATAGCGAAGGAAGCACCCACTCTTAACTAATGACCTAATGACGTGCCATGTTTTTTTTCAACTCATCAATCCATACTTGATAGCCTTGCTGACTTAAATGAATACCATCTCCTGTATGGTATTTTGTTGCCAAATTAAGACTAGCATCTTGTAATTTTTCAGTTGTATCAACAAAAATTGTATGGGGTCTTTTTGTTACCAACGTCTTCAATGCACTATTAATTTCACTGATTCTTGCGTTGTTTTTAGCCAGCATATTTTTTTTAGCTAACGCGTTGTTAGTTATCGCAACGCGTTCATCAACGGGCAAAATTGCACTGACTACAAGCTTCGTCTGTTTGGGTATCTGTTGTAAAATCTGTTGGTAATTTTCGATAATGTCGGCGTTAGATCTTCGTCTTAGATCATTAAATCCAATCGCCAGTACCACTGCATTAGCTGTTTTCAGTGATTTATAATGCTTAATTCTTTGCAATACACCATAGGTAGTATCATTGCCAATACCATAATTGCTTGAGGGTGTTGCCACCGCTGCAACCGCCAGCCCTTGAGTAATACTATCACCAATAAAAATCGTGGTTTGCTTAGGCAGATTGGCATCCACCCTAATATGGAAAGCAAGCATATCGTGATACAAGGGGGTAAGTTCCTTGGGTAATATACCTAATTTATTTTCAACTTTAGAAATAAAGTCTGTTTTGAATACCATAAAAAGCAAAATAAAATGCAGTAGAATTAGATAAATTATGATGAGTGTTTTAAATTTCATTTATTAGCCTTTACTCTCTTTAATGCCAAATTTCTAATCATCGCTCTTAATCATAGCTCTTAATCATAGCTCCCTTATGATTGATTCATCACCCAGAATGGGCTGTTGACAGGTCATTCCTTCACAACAATAAGCCACTATTTTATCGGCTGGTTTTTTATCTTTAAGCCCATCCGGTAAATGCGGCTCATCGTTAGGAATAAAATAGCACTGCCTACGCAGTGAATACAATGATTGCTTGCTCCATTTTAAATCGTCTAGTGCTTTTTTGTCACCCCGGATAATGACCGTTTGCGGAGGGTTTAAATATTCGTCTAAACCTTTTAATAAAGTACAGTGTGCAGTAGGTGCTTGATTTATTCCTGTGGATGCATTTTTCAAAGCACGTTCTGATGCGTCTAAATATTTAGTTTCACCCAATAAATACCCCAAACGAGCAAGCGCAAATACAGCCACACCGTTGCCATTGGGAATCGCATCATCCGCATAAGTTTTAGGGCGTTGAATTAACGATTCATGATCGTGCGAGACAAACCAAAACCCCCCGTTTTCTTTATCTTCAAACTGCTCTAATAATGTGTCTGCGATTTGTATTGCAAAGTCTAAATCTATCGCCCGCCAACGTACTTGTAATAATTCTAATAACGCATCTAATAAAAAAGCATAGTCATCAAGATATGCATTGAGGTGTGCTTTTCCCATGGTTTTATCATCCGCTTTATAAGTGGCAAGTAAACGTCCTTGTTTTTTCAACCAAAGCGTATTACGAATAAAATCAACCGCTTGTGTGGCGCTCGTAGCGTATTCAAGATTATTCAAATAACGTGCAGAAAGTGCCATGCCCCTTATCATTAAACCATTCCAAGAGGTAAGAATTTTTTCATCACGATCGGGCAGAATGCGTTTGCTTCTTGTTATTTGCAATTTTTTTCGAGCAGAATTTATTAAGCTGCTTAATGCTTGTTCTGTTTGATTAAATTCCTCTGCTAATGCTTGCATCGTCACATAAATATGCAGATGCCAATCACCTTCAAAATTGGCGTTTTTATCTAAACCAAAGCGACGCGAGAAGACTGTATATTCTTCTACGGTCAATAGCTGGCGTACTTCTTTAGGTTGCCACACATAAAATAGACCTTCGTGCATCTCACCATTCTTATCTTTTGAATCGGCATCAAAACTTGAATAATATCCCCCCTGCCCTTCGGTAACGTCTGATTGCATTTCGCGCATCACCCACTGCGCCGTTTCGTGGCAAACACGTTCAAACAATGGGCTGGGTTTTATCGCAGAGCTTTGTGCATAGGCATGTACATATTCAGCCAGCAGTGTGCCATTGTCATACAACATTTTTTCAAAATGCGGAATCATCCAATCGTTGTCGGTTGAATAACGACAAAAGCCACCCCCTAACTGATCATTCACCCCGCCTCGTGCCATTTTTTCTAGGGTAAATAGCGCAATTGAAAGTGCATTCTTATCGGCTGTATCTTGTGTAGTTGTTAATAAAGCATGACGCAACAATCTTTCAATAAAGGGGGTATGTGGGAATTTTGGAGCAATCCCAAAACCACCCTGCTCGCTATCAAACTGCTGTTGTAAATCCATCCGCGCTTGGTCTAACGGTGCGCTTGTCAACGTAACAGTTTTATTTTTAACCTGATAAATACGTTTCAACGCATCGCTTAATGATTGGCTCTGCTGTTGAATATCACTTTTGCGATCATTAAATAAACCAGCTACCTGAAATAACAACTGCTTGAATGAAGGCATTTGAAAACGTGGTTTATCCGGAAAATAAGTCCCACCAAAAAAAGGCATTTGATCATCTGGCATTAAAAACATCGTCAACGGCCAACCACCACTGCGCTGTGTTAATAGTTGATGTGCGCTTTGATAGAGCTTATCCAGATCGGGGCGTTCTTCACGGTCTACTTTTATATTAATGAAATGTTGATTCATCAACGCCGCCGTCTCATCATCTTCAAATGATTCGTGCGCCATCACATGACACCAGTGGCAAGCGGAATAACCAATGGATAATAAAATAGGTTTGTTTTGAGATTTGGCGAGTGCTAAAGCACCCTCCCCCCATGGATACCAATCAACAGGGTTCTCTGCATGTTGCAGAAGATAGGGGCTAGTTTCTTTGGATAGTTTATTCACAGGAACTTATTATATCCGTGATAAAATGTCGCTACCAATTAATCTCGGTAAATATCGACTAATACTATCAGCCGATAAAAACCTCAAAAATTAAGCCATATCACCGCTGGTTATTGGCATTTATTTTAAAGTCCTTTGAATAATCCCAATGAATGTAATTTGTTAAATAGCTAACCCCGCCAAGGAAATTCTTGAAACTTACCCCTATGAAAATAAAACACCCGCTCACCGATCATGATACTGCGATCATTGTAATTCCAATACCAATCGCTACGGTTTCTTTTATTATGTGCTTCTATTTTCCCTAAATGGGTGATCTTTTTATGGTGACTATCCACTTCAAAACGATGTAAGCCAGCAGATGAACGTTTTTCTTTTTCATCATAAATAGTCGCGGGCATTAATACCCGAGTAATCCCAGTATTGCCGACTTTAAGTGTGGTTAGCGCGTGATAATTGTGGCTAACTTGGGTATTACTCGTACTATTACCCACTACTATTTTACTAATTTCGCGAGGTCGTGATGGATTACGAACATCAAATAAAGACAGCTTTACACCCTTGGTTCGCCCTGCTCGCCCATTTTTAGGGGATTCAACCTCCTTGCCAATTCCCAGTAATAAGCCTTTGCCGATGGGGTGTAAATAATCAGAAAACCCCGGAATAACCAATTTCCCCGCAATTTTCATAGAACGTGGATTGCGCATATCCACCACATACAGCGGATCGGTTTGGCGGAAGGTTACAAAATAGGCGTAATCATTAAACAAACGTGCGCCATATAAACGTTCACCTTTTTTACCTAAGGATTGAGGATAATAGCGATTCGGCAAGCGCGATAATGTCACTAAACGCCCTGCTTGTTCACCCAACGCGGTTAAAATCACAGGCGAGCGTGTTGCAGGATCATTCGATTTATTCTTTTTATTGGCAGCATTCCAGTTGCTGGTCACTACGCGTAAATTGCCCTGCTGGTCTTCGTCAAGCTGGAAGGTGCTCATCTCACCCCAGCCTAAACTACCCAGCACCACACCCGAACCACGATAATCAAACAGTCTGCCTTTTAATGAAAATTTATGAATCAAGGTTTTAGGATAGTGTCGGGGGAAAGCATTTTTATCCAAAGTAGTTTTATGGTCTTGGTAAAATCGACTCGTGATGTACATTGATTTTGGGGTGACATAAACCGTATCGGGAGAGCCAAAATAAGCAATACCATCGGCACGAAATTGTGCTGCGTTTAAATCAATCGCTACGACTGCACTTAAAGAATAAGAACGAATATCATCAATATTCAAATAAAACTGTCCCGTCTTTAATAAAGGATGCGTTCCCGCTTTACCTCTCTCACTATAATGTGGCAGTTGCTTATCAATCCGCCATGCTTTGATGATATTGATCAGACGTTGTTTTTCATTAGCGTACTGTTGTTGAGTAATGGGCTTACTGCTGGTGATGGTTTTATTGGTTGAAGGTAATTGAAAAGAATAAGTGTTTAGCACCACGTAAAGCTGATTGCCGATACGGCGCGTACTACGTGCCGAGCCTTCTAAATTCACCTGACGTATAATGCGCGGTTTATTTTTATTGCGAATATCAATAAAAATCAATCGTGTATTACCCCCCCAATTTCTACGACGCACATTATTACGCTGGGATTGTGCAACCACCACTAGCTTTTGTTGTGGTGCGAGCAAATACAAACCCGTTAACTGCAACCCTTTTTCAAAACCCATCGCCGCGACTTGATGCAACTTATTGCCTTTATTATTACTGGCAGGAAAACGCGTATCGTAAACACGTAAGCCATTATTTTTACCCATTGAACCCAGCGCAAATAGATAGCGCCCATCGGTTTTCACTAGATCAGCCTCATCAACGCCTTTTTCTCTCACATTGGTAGATGATGCGCCTCTTGCGAAAGATGCAGGGCTCGGTGCGGCACGAGGAGCGCCTCCCCTTTTTGATGGTGAAAAACGGCGTGATAATGCATGAACATTAACGCTGTTACCCACACGGCCTGGTTCTACGCTGACTTTATAGGGTGAATCATTCTTAATGATATTGGTCACAGTGATCTGTTTGATCAATTCAGATTGAAGCAATGTTTCTGCGGTTTTTAGATTATACCGCTGAAGCCCAACGCTCGTATTGTTAGCATTGTGCTGAGGTGTTTTTGCCTGCGCAACTGAAAACAGGAGAAAAGTTAGAATGAATACAAATGTAGTTAAGCGTTGAAAGGTATATTGCTGCATATTATTTTCTTCCCATTGTTATACTTCATTATCAAAGACATACAATTAAGACAATAATTCAAAGTTAGTGAAGATTCACCATCATAACTACTTTCTCATCTTGTAAAATAGAACGAAGGGGGAAAGAGGAAAGGATTAAACCACTTTCAATACATAGTAATTTTTCTTACCCTTTTGCAACAACACAAACTTGCCGTTAATAAGGTCAGCAGAGGTTATTTTATAATCTTCTGCGCCCACCTTTTCTTTATTAATCGAAACCGCATTTTGCTTAATCGCACGGCGCACCTCACTATTTGATGATAAAAACTCGGTATCTGTTGCCATTGCCGCCACAATATCGTAACCCTTTTCAACCTCACTCATAGCAACTTCTGCCTGTGGCACACCATCAAACACATCCAAGAAAGTTTGATCATCCAAGGCTTTTAAGTCATCACTGGTTGATTTTCCAAAGAGTATTGAACTGGCTTTAATCGCGTTATCCAAATCATCTTGCGAATGTACCATCGCGGTAATTTCACTGGCTAAACGCTTTTGTAAAACGCGCAGATGCTTGGCTTCATTGTGTTCTGCAATAATACTATTAATTTCACCTTCTTCTAAAAAGGTGAAAATACGCAGGTACTTTTCGCTGTCTTCATCGCCTGAATTTAACCAGTATTGATAGAATTTGTACGGCGAGGTACGCGCAGGATCAAGCCATACATTACCGCCTTCACTCTTACCAAATTTAGAACCATCGGCTTTTGTAATCAACGGGCACGTAATCGCATAGGCTTTGCCCTGCCCGATTCTACGCACCAATTCTGTACCCGTGGTGATATTGCCCCACTGATCACTGCCGCCCATTTGCAAAGAACAGTCGTTGTTTTGATACAGGTGTAAAAAATCATAACCTTGCACTAATTGATAGGTAAACTCGGTAAAGCTCATGCCTTC
>CAZMWD010000103.1:0-7559 GCA_964569685.1 uncultured Cocleimonas sp.
ACCTGTTTTTAGCGATTACGCACGAATCGGCGTATCTCCGCTACATGACGACGACTCACTTCTAGCTCGTCTTCAATCTTATCAATCTGAACTTTTACACGTCCAATATTGGTTTTTGCTAAGCCAGAAATACGGCTTTTAGCAACCAATGCATTACGGTGGATACGGATAAATCGTTCAGATAGATCAGTTTCAAGTGATTTAAGCGACTCTTCGATAATCACTTCGCCGTTCTTGTGACGTACTGTCACGTACTTTTGATCGGCTTGGAAATAGTATACATCTTCAATTGGAATGAGTTCCAAGTTGCCACGCATACGTGCGCAAATGTGTTTACGTGTTGATCCGTCAAGATCTTCTGCCGCGTCGGAACGCTGTGCACGGTTAAGAGAGCGAGCTTGCTCTAGGCTTTTGAATAACTGTTCTTTTCTTATTGGTTTCATGAGGTATCCTGTAGCTTTGGTTGAAAAGGCTTCTAATGCATATTCTCCGTATGCAGTTGTGAAGATTACGGCGGGCGGGTTAGGCATGCCTGATAAGTGTTTTGCTACTTCAAGTCCATCCATTACTGGCATAGAAATGTCGAGCAAAATTAAATCAGGTTGATGACGTTCCACCATCATTAAAGCTTCAGCCCCGTTTTCGGCTTCTGCGCAAATTGTGTAATCGATATGATCGTCGAGTAAGCTTTTTATTCTTGCTCTTGCTAGCTCTTCGTCATCGACGACAAGTATGTTCATTGACATGTGTTTTTACTCCTTCGGAATAGAGAATGAGACGCGGTATTGGTGTTCGGATTTTGTTATTTTTAGATTGGCCCGATCACCGTAGGCGAGTTGTAAGCGATTTTTTAAGTTTTCCTGTGCGATATGGTTTCCTTTTGAATGTCCTGTCGTCCCTTCCGGTGGAACTGGGTTAGTTACAACCACATCCAGACGTGAACCTGCATCATACAAACTAATGCCTAATGTACCGCCGTCTTTTCTGGGTTGTATACCGTGATATATGGCGTTTTCTACCAATGGCTGTAATAGCAAGGGTGGAATTTCCATATTAAATGGCAGTGTGTTTCGATCCATATCCCACACAATGTTAAGGCGACGCTTGCCAAGGCGCAGCCCTTCCATACGCAAATAGCGTAAGGTCACATCCAGCTCTTCACCCAATGAAATACGGTTGCGCGTATCCAATGTGGTGCGAAAAATATCAGCCAAGTCCAATAGCGCATCTTCTGCTTTGTCTTGGTCTACTTGAATAAGTTGTGCAATGGTATTCAAGCTGTTGAATAAAAAATGAGGGCGCATACGGGATTGCAATGCATCATATTTTGCGCCAGTATCAGCTTTTACATGCTCTGCGCGCTCATTTTGAATATAGAAATAATGTAATGCCATTAAGCTAAGTACGATTGCAATAAAGCTATTTCTAAAAATAAACGGCGTATCCCAAAAATGAATAATGCCGACCTTTTGATGGCTATCTGCCATAATGGTTAGGATTGAAGCGCCGATAGTAAATGTGACGACAAGTGCTGTTACGGCAATCGTTAAATGGGTGACGGATAGTTTATTTAAGCGCTTAGATAACAAACAAATAGCTAAAATAGAAGACAACACAACCCACTGCATAAACAATGAGGTAAGCCCCAGCTTGATAAAAGAAGCAAGATAGGTGGGCGATGCGCTACTTAAAGAAAAAACCAATGCCAATACTTCTGCCACAACCATTGCACGCAACATAATATGTGGTGTACAAAGACTGGGCAAAAAGCCAATAGGTTTTTCGTGTACAAAAGAAGTCATTTATTAATCTTTATTTTTATTGTTACGTTTTCACACTGTTTACTTTTCACAGTTATTAGTGAGAAAGTCGTGTTATTCGTGTACGCTTCAGTACGTTAATATTATTAAGCGTTTTTTATTATTATGGAGATGTTATTTAACGTCTCTTATACGCGCTTATCGTTTTTTTTATTATTTTCGTCGCTGTTTTTGCAGCGTTGGTCACATTCTACGCAATTATTACTTTCTGGAAACTGAACGGCATGTCAAATAAGCAAAATATTTCAAATAAGAACCAAAATAATGAAAAAGATAAGCTTTGGGGTGGCAGATTCACCGAATCAACCGATGCATTTGTCGAAGCATTTACTGCATCTATTACGTTTGATCAGCGTTTATATCAGCATGATATAGCCGGTTCTAAGGCACATGCTCAAATGTTACACAAAGTCGGCATTCTCACAAAAGACGAGATGCAGGAGATTCATCAAGGCTTAGATGAAATAATAGTGGATATAGAAGCAGGTAATTTTGAATGGTCGGTACAGCTTGAAGATATTCATATGAATATTGAAGCGCGTTTAACGGATAAAATTGGTATTACGGGTAAGAAGTTACACACGGGTCGTTCACGTAATGATCAGATTGCTACCGATATTCGTTTGTGGCTTAGAGAACAAATTGATTTAATTAGTAGCGAGCTTAAACGCTTGCAAGCAGGCTTATTAATAGTGGCGGAAAAAGAAGCCGATACTATCTTGCCTGGTTTTACCCATTTACAAGTCGCTCAGCCGATAACCTTCGGGCATCATTTACTGGCGTGGTTTGAGATGCTCAGTCGTGATGTTGAGCGTCTACAAGATTGCCGCAAGCGCGTTAATATTATGCCACTGGGTTCTGCAGCCTTAGCGGGAACGCCTTATCCAATTGATCGTGCCTACACCGCAGAGCTGTTAGGCTTTGATCGCCCTTGTAATAATTCCTTAGACGGCGTGAGTGACCGTGATTTCGCGATTGAGTTTATCTCTGCTGGATCGTTAATAATGATGCACTTATCACGATTTTCCGAAGAATTAGTCCTTTGGACATCCGCCCAATTTAATTTTATTAATTTGCCGGATCGTTTTTGTACTGGCTCATCAATCATGCCACAAAAGAAAAACCCCGATGTACCTGAATTAGTGCGTGGTAAAACAGGGCGGGTTTATGGTGATTTAATCTCCTTGTTAACCTTAATGAAAAGCCAACCATTGGCTTATAATAAAGACAATCAAGAAGATAAAGAGCCACTGTTCGATACGGTAGATACTTTATTAGGTAGCTTACGTGCCTTTGCCGACATGATGCCACATATCCAAGCGAATAAAGACAGCATGCGAAAAGCTGCGATGCAGGGGTTTTCTACGGCAACTGATCTTGCCGATTATTTAGTGGGTAAAGACATGCCGTTTCGTGATGCGCATGAAGTTGTTGGTAAAGCGGTATCGTTTGGTGTTGAAAGTGGTAAAGATTTAAGCGAAATGACGCTTCAAGAGCTACAGCAGTTTTCAAGCGTGATTGAAAATGATGTATTTGAGGTGCTGACTCTTGAAGGTTCAGTTGCCGCGCGTGATCATATTGGTGGCACTGCGCCGAAGCAGGTGAAGGCGCGGATTGAAGAAGCAAAGAAAACGCTTTAGTGCTTTAATTTAAAAACTCCCTCCACTTAGCAGAGGGTGTCGCAAAGGTTAATCGTAGGTTGGTGCTGAGCTTGCGAAGCCCAACGATCAACGTCGTGTTGGGCTTCGTTCCTCAGCACCAACCTACAAAATGTACTTTTACAACACCCTCTACCCTCAAGGGGGTACTGAAAATAGTCCTGCTAGGGAGAGGGAGCTCAAACAACTTAACTTCTTTAATTATGTTTTTAATCTAATGTTTGCCTACATAACCAAACGAATCGCCGGGACAATCCCAACACTATTTATAATAGTAACGATAGCATTCTTTATGATTCGCCTCGCACCTGGTGGACCGTTCGATTCAGAACGCGCTGTCCCTCCCGAAATCGCCGAAAACCTCGAACGTGTTTATCATTTGAATGACCCTATTTATGTGCAATACGGCTATTACCTTGCCAATGTATTAAAAGGCGACTTTGGTCCTTCATTTAAATATCAAGATTACACCGTAAGCGAATTAATCCAGCAGGGTTTTCCTGTTTCTCTAAAACTAGGCTTATTCGCAATAATTCTGGCATTAGCCATCGGCATTTTATTGGGGGTTACCGCCGCACTTCGACAAAATGGCTGGGCGGATTATTTAGTAATGACGTTGGCAATGATCGGTGTGGCCATTCCTAATTTTGTAATGGCTCCTATTTTAGTACTGGTTTTTGCTGTTTTTCTCGGTTGGCTCCCTGCGGGTGGCTGGGGTGATTTAAAACAGATGGTGTTACCTGTGATTGCGTTGAGCCTACCACAAATTTCCACTGTGGCACGTATGACGCGCGCAAGCTTGATAGAAACGCTGAATGCACCTTATATCCGTACCGCAAAAGCAAAAGGTATTCCGCCCAGGCTTCTGTTATTTCGTCATGCCTCTAAAGCAACTATGCTCCCGATTATCTCATGGCTAGGGCCTGCTACTGCTGCGATTATCACGGGTTCTGTGGTAGTAGAACAGATTTTTGGCTTGCCTGGGATTGGACGGCATTTTGTCAATGGCGCACTCAATCGTGATTACACGTTGGTGATGGGCGTTGTGGTGTTTTATGGCGTACTGATCATTGTGATGAATTTATTGGTCGATATTCTCTACGCATGGCTTGATCCGCGGATTAGGTATAAATAGTATGCCAACAAATACAACAATCGATTCAGCATCGCGCGTGATGCAAAAAGGACAAGCGCCTTGGCAAAAAGCATGGAAGCGTTTATCGCACAATAAAGCAGCCATGTTTAGCTTGTTTTTACTGTTGCTGATTATTGTTATTTCCGTGTTTGGACCGATGTTAAGCCCTTGGGCGTTAGATGATGTGGATTGGGATAATATTGGCACACCGCCAGATTTTGCATCGCAACATTATTTTGGAACAGATGCTAACGGGCGTGATCTTTTTGTGCGTACTTTACAGGGTGGGCGCATTTCTTTAATGGTGGGTTTATTAGCCACCGCCGTCAGTTTTATTATCGGTATTTTATATGGTGCAATAGCAGGTTACACCGGCGGTAAAACCGATGCACTAATGATGCGTTTTGTAGATATTCTGTATGCCTTGCCGTTTATGTTTTTTGTGATTTTGTTAACTGTTTATTTTGGGCGCAGTATTTGGCTGATCTTTATTGCGATTGGCGCGGTGGAATGGCTGACGATGGCGCGTATTGTGCGTGGTCAATCTTTGTCACTTAAACAACGTGCGTTTGTGGAGGCAGCACGCGTCACGGGCGCAAGTCATTTTACTATTATTAAACGTCATATTATTCCCAACACGCTTGGCCCCGTGATTGTTTATGCGACACTAACCGTGCCACAGGTGATTTTATTCGAATCATTTTTAAGCTTTCTAGGCTTGGGCGTACAAGAGCCGATGACCAGTTGGGGTGTGCTAATTGCAGAAGGTGCAGCGCAGATGGAATCAGCACCGTGGATGTTATTGTTCCCTGCTACCTTTTTGGCGGTGACGTTGTTCTGTTTAAACTTTATTGGCGATGGCTTGCGCGATGCGCTTGACCCTAAAGATAGGTAGATCGCATGAGCTTATTATCCATCAAAAACCTGAGCGTAGAGTTTGCAACGGATGAAGCCACTATAAACGCGGTACGTGGCATTAGTCTGGATATTCAAGCCGGCGAAACACTGGCGATAGTGGGCGAATCGGGCGCAGGTAAAAGTCAGGTATTTCATGCACTAATGGGTTTACTACCGGCAAACGGGCAAGCACAGGGTGAAATTAAATTTAATGGGCAATCTATTTTAAATCAGCCTCCAAAGGTCTTAAATAAAATTCGTGGCAAACACATCGGTATGATATTTCAAGACCCGATGACAGCACTCAACCCTTATTTGCGTATTGGTCGGCAATTGACAGAGGTGCTAGAGATTCATCAGAATATGGATCGTAAAGTGGCTAAAGAAGTAGCGATTGAACTGCTTAAAAAAGTCCATATCAAACAAGCCCAGCAACGTTTTAATAGTTATCCGCATGAACTATCCGGTGGAATGCGCCAGCGCGTGGTGATTGCAATGGCACTTTTATGTAAACCCAAACTCATTATTGCAGATGAACCGACTACCGCGTTGGATGTAACGGTTCAAACAGAGATCATTCGTTTATTAAAAAACGTTCACGAAATAGAGCAAACCAGTATTGTATTAATCACACATGATTTACCTTTAGTGGCAGGCTTGTGTGATCGAATTGTGGTGATGTACGCAGGGCGCATTGTTGAAATGGGAACGGTGGATGATATTTTTTATCGCGCTAAACATCCGTATACGCAGGCGTTACTAAAGGCTTCCCCACGCGCGTTACAAAAACAAACCTCGCAACAAAAAGGACGTTTAAGCGCTATAGAAGGTCAGCCACCTGATCCACTGAATTTGCCAACAGGTTGTGCCTTTCACCCGCGTTGCTCTTTTGTAACTAGCGGTGCTTATAAAAATAATCAGTGCTTGATTGAAATACCATGTTTGAAACAACATAGCTCAGGTCAGCAAGTTGCTTGTTTTAAGGAGCTTGAAAATGTCTAAAAAATCACTTTTATCAGTGGAGAATATCAACGTTGTTTTTAATCAAAATGGGAAAGGAAAAAATGAAGAAATCGTTGCTTTAAACAATGTTTCTTTTACTCTAAATAAAAACGAAGTGCTGGGCATTGTGGGTGAATCGGGTTGTGGGAAATCCACTTTGGCGCGCACTATCTTACAGTTACAGCCCGCCACTAGCGGTACGGTAAAATGGAAAGGTGAAAATATAAACGTTTTTAGTAAACAGAAACAAAAAACACTGCGTAAACAAATCCAGCTAATTTTCCAAGACCCACTGGATGCACTCAACCCGCGAATGACGGTTACACAAATCATTGCTGAACCCCTGCGTAATTTAATGCCCGAACTATCGTCTGAATCCATTCAGCAAAAGGTACAAGATAGTCTGCTTTCAATGGGCTTGCAGATAGATCAACAAAATCGTTATCCACACGAATTTTCTGGCGGACAATGTCAACGCATAGGCATTGCCAGAGCGATGATGCTCCAGCCCGAACTGTTGGTGTGTGATGAACCGGTAAGCGCGTTGGATGTTTCCATTCAAGCGCAGATTATTAATTTACTAATGGATTTAAAAGAGCAAACGGGCATGAGTATGATTTTTATCTCACATGATTTAAGCATCGTGCGCCATGTGTGTGATCGTGTGTTAGTGCTTTATAAGGGCGAAGTGGTTGAAGTGGCAGATGCCGAAACGCTTTATACAAATCCACAACATGCGTATACAAAAACGTTGTTGAATGCTGTGCCGCTGTCTGATCCTGAGCTAGAACGAAGGCGAATAGCGGGTTTAGCATAGAAAGGGTGAACTAGGAGGCTGTCCGAGAACTAGAAATTGACTGCAAATTCCAGAAACATCATAATCTGAGCTTATTGAATTCGTTAAATAGAGTGACTATTCGCCTCTTTCAATAAATTCAGCTTATAATGTTTCTGAAATCTTCGTTCCAATCCTAGTTCTCGGACAGCCTCCTAGCACTATTCTACTGCGTTCATAAACCAAAGTAGACTTTCATCACGGGGATAATA
>CAZMWD010000104.1:0-4823 GCA_964569685.1 uncultured Cocleimonas sp.
ACTAATAGATTTTATAACGACTACAGATAAAACAGGACGTGATTTACCGGTGCAAACAGCGTTAGACAATTTAGTAAAAAATACCGTCGAGGGTTTAGGCTTTATACTCTGGGGCTACGAATACCGCCCGCGCAGTGAAAGCGCCCTATTGCGTATTTTTATCGAAAAAGAAGACGGTATTAGTGTTGACGATTGTGCCACGGTAAGCAGACAAATAGGTGCTGTATTGGATGTGGAAAATCTCATCCCAGTAGCCTATATTTTAGAGGTGTCGTCTCCTGGTATGGATCGTGTTTTATTTTCGCAAGATCAATATCAAGATTATCTGGGTGAAAAAGCTAAAATCCGTACAAGAATGCCCTTAGATGGCAGAAGAAATTTTTTAGGCAAACTACAAACAGTCAGTGAGTCTCACGTTGTTATCCACGTAGATAACGAAGATTTTGAGATTCCTTTTGAAATAATTGACCGAACCAGATTGGTTCTTGACTAAGGGACTTACCCTAAAGGTACAGCATGAGCAAAGAAATATTATACGTTGTTGACGCTTTTTCTAACGAAAAAAATCTCGAACCTGAAATTATTTTTAATGCCGTCGAAACCGCATTAGCAACCGCAACACGTAAAAAATTCAACCCAGAAATGGATGTCCGCGTTGCAATTGATCGTGAAACCGGCGAATACGATACGTTTCGTCGTTGGGCTATTATGGATGACGAAGATCCAGAATTCGAATCACCTGAACGTCATATTCTAAAGAGCTATGCCGATGATAGAAAACTAGGCTTAGAAATCGGCGAATATCTTGAAGAGTCAATTGAATCAGTTGGTTTCGGGCGCATTACCGCTCAAACCGCCAAACAAGTCATCATGCAAAGTGTCCGCCGCGCCGAACGCGAAAAAGTAGCAGATGCCTTTAGAGATCAAATTGGTCAGCTAGTATTGGGTACCGTTAAACGTGTTGATCGTCGTGGTGTCGTATTGGATATGGGTGAAAACAGTGAAGCACTGATTCCTCGTGATCAAATGATCCCACGTGAAATGGCACGTGTGGGTGAACGTATGCGCGGTATTTTACTTGAAATTGCCGAAGACGTACGTGGCCCGCAAATGATTGTTAGTCGCTCGGACGAAGAGTTTTTGGTCGAGCTAGTTAAACTAGAAGTACCTGAAATCGGTCAAGAACTGATTGATATTATGGGTGCTGCGCGTGATCCTGGTTCTCGCTCTAAAATTGCGGTGCGTGCTAACGTACCTAACCTTGATCCTGTCGGTGCGTGTGTCGGGATGCGTGGTTCACGCATCCAAACGGTAACCAATGAATTAAATAACGAGCGCGTTGACATTATTCCTTGGGAAGATGATATTGCGCGTTTTGTGATCAACGCAATGCAACCTGCTGAAGTGTTATCTATCATTATTGATGAAGATAAAAAGAGCATGGACATTGGTGTTGATGAAGAAATGCTGGCACAAGCCATCGGTAAAGGCGGTCAAAACGTACGCCTGGCAAGCCAACTGACTGGCTGGACACTCAATGTAATGAGCGAAACAGAAGCAGAAGATAAAAGCCGTGGCGAACAAAAAATGATGGTGACTCTGTTTGCTGAAAAACTTGATGTTGACGAAGAAGTTGCCTCTATTCTAGTCGAAGAAGGGTTTGCAAGTCTTGATGAAGTTGCTTATGTACCCACAGAAGAGTTTCTTAAAATCGAAGAATTTGATGAAGAAATGATCGAAGAACTTCGTAGTCGCGCTCGCAACGCCCTACTTGCTCTGGCAATTACCGGTGAAGGTGGTAAACCTGCACAAGACTTGATGGATATGAAAGGCATGAATAACTCATTGGCGCAGCTACTCGCAAGCAAAGGTATTTGTACGATGGAAAGCCTCGCCGAACAAGCCGTTGATGATTTAACCGAGTTTGACGGTATCGACGAAGAGCAAGCAGGCAAGCTTATTATGACCGCCCGCGAACCTTGGTTTGCAGAAGCTGCGGAAGCGGAAAAGGCGGCAGCCGAAGAAGCAAAAAACGCCGCAGACAGTAAAAATGTGTAACCCAATAGGAACCGGAGATAATACAAATGTCAGAAACAAGCATAAAACAACTGGCCGAACTTATCGGTGCTCCTGTCGACACATTGCTACAGCAATTACAGGATGCAGGCATAGAAGCCAGTGGCGCAGATGATTCTATTAGTGATGCCCAAAAACTAAAATTACTCGAACATATTAGATTAGGTCAAAGTGCCTCTGCTAAAGATGGCTCGATTAAAAAAGCAGGCGGTAAAATATCGCTAAAACGTCGTTCGACCTCTGAATTAAATGTCGGCGGCACTAAAAGCAGTGTTTCCGTTGAAGTTCGTCGCAAGAAAAGCTTTGCGCGTCCAGCACAAAATACGCCAACAGCTGCAGTCGATACCGATGAATTAGCGGCATCTTCTAACCGTACAGATGAATTATCTGAACAGTTATCCAAAGAACGTCAAGCACGTGAAGATGCAGTGGATGCCAACAAACAAGCAAAGCAAGACCGTAAGCTTGCGGGTGAAGAACGCAAAGCACAAAAGGAAGCGGATAACGCCAGCAAACAAGAAGAATATGAAAAGTCTAAACAGCTAAGTGAAAACGAAAAAGTAGAACCAGTAGAACCAAAAACGGAAGCAGTAGCAGAAACACCAGAAGAGCCTGCTAAACCCGTCGTTCCTCTTACACCCAAAGAACAACGAGAAGCACTCGCAATTGCAGCCCGTGCAGAAGCATCTTCTGCTTTGAAAAAACGTCCTTCTCGAAAGCGTCCAACACCTGTTGCCTCACCAACACCTGCAAACAAAAAAGTGGGAACGACAGCTGCACCAGCGAATGCCAATGCAAATAAAGGTAAAAAGAAACCGTTTCAAGGTCGTTCTCAAGGTCCTGGACAACTTCATGTTAAAGCAGGTCATAGTGGTCGCCGTAAAAAGAAAGGCAAACGCTCTAGAAACGTAACTGTTGAACAATCAAGCGATCATGGTTTCGAAAAGCCGACAGAGCCAGTCATCCATAATATCGAAATACCGGAGACTATCGTTGTTTCTGAGTTAGCCCAAAAGCTAACGGTTAAAGGTGCTGATGTTATTATGGCGATGATGAATATGGGCGTAATGGCGACCATCAATCAGGTAATTGACCAAGATACGGCTATTTTAATCGTTGAAGAAATGGGACATACCGCAACGGCAGCAATAACCGAAGAAGAAGAAACATCGCTTGATACTATTATTGAAGATGTGAGTGGTTTTGAAGAAACCCCTCGCCCTCCTGTTGTTACCATTATGGGGCATGTTGATCATGGTAAAACATCGTTACTGGATTATATTCGTGCCAGCCGTGTGGCATCGGGCGAAGCAGGTGGAATTACTCAACACATCGGTGCTTACCAAGTAACCACTGATAACGGTATTATTTCATTCTTAGATACACCCGGTCACGCTGCCTTTTCAAATATGCGTGCGCGTGGAGCAAAAGCGACTGATATTGTTATTATCGTTGTTGCTGCAGATGATGGCGTAATGCCTCAAACTGAAGAAGCTATCAAGCATACTCGCGCCGCTGGTGTTCCTTTAATTGTTGCGATTAATAAAATCGACAAAGAATCAGCAGACATCGAAAAAGTCAAAGGCGAGCTTTCTAAGTTTGAAGTTATTCCTGAAGACTGGGGTGGAGAAGATATTTTTGTCAATGTTTCCGCTAAAACGGGAGAAGGCATTGATAGTTTACTTGAATCAATTTTACTCGCAGCTGAAGTACTTGAGCTCAAAGCACGTAAAGAAGGCCCAGCAACAGGCACAGTGATAGAATCACGCATCGAAAAAGGGCGTGGTGCAGTCGCGACTGTTTTAATACAAGCCGGCACACTAAAGAAAGGTGACGTGGTACTGGTTGGCTCGGAATATGGTCGTATTCGTTCAATAAGTAATGACTTAGGTAAAAACATCACCGAAGCAGAACCTTCTATGCCCGTTGAAATATTAGGTCTTTCGGGTACACCTGCCGCGGGTGATGATTTAGCGGTTCTCAAGAACGAACGCAAAGCACGTGAACTTGCCCAACAGCGCCACGAAAAAGAACGTGAAACTCGTTTTGCCGCACAACAGGCTGCTAAACTGGATGCTATGTTTGAGAAAATGCAAGCAGGCGAAAAATCAATTGTGCCGGTGCTGTTAAAAGCCGACGTACATGGTTCTGCAGAAGCAATCAAAGATTCATTAATGGAACTATCTACCTCAGAAGTTGAAGTTAAGATTATAACTTCTGGTGTAGGTGGCATTAGTGAAACGGACATTAACCTAGCACAGGCCGCAGAAGCTGTCGTGATTGGTTTTAATGTGCGCGCCGATGCAGCTGCAAGACGTTTAGCATCTGAATCAGGCGTAGAAATTCGCTACTACAGTATTATTTATGAAGTGATTGATGATATTCGCGATGCAATGAGCGGACTATTAAAACCTGAACTACGTGAAGAACTTATCGGTATCGCAGAAGTGAGAGATGTATTTACCGGTTCTGGCTTTGGTAATATCGCGGGTTGTTTGGTCGTTGAAGGCACTATCAAGAAAGGCGAGCCGATTCGTGTATTGCGCAACGAAGTAGTTATTTACGAAGGCGAGCTGGAATCACTGCGTCGTCATCAAGATGATGTGAAACAAGTGGCTATGGGTACTGAATGTGGTATCGGTGTTAAAAACTACGATGATGTGAAAGCCGGTGATAAGATCGAAGTGTTTACACGCACCGAGATTGAGCGCACCCTAAGCAAATAATAGCAAATAATCATGAAGATA
>CAZMWD010000104.1:4923-7493 GCA_964569685.1 uncultured Cocleimonas sp.
GATAGTGAGGTTGTAAAAAGTGCCCTACGATTACTCCCGAACAGACCGCATTGGTGAACAAATCAAGCGCGAGCTTGCCATGCTGATACGCAACGAAATTAAAGATCCACGCGTTAGCATGGTGAGTATTCTTGATGTGGAAGTCACTAAAGACTTATCACAGGCTAAGGTGTTTTTCGATGCCCTTAATCAGGATGAACACGAAGCCTGCGAAAAAGGTTTAAACAGTGCTGCAGGATTTTTACGTCGTGAACTGGGCAAAGCGATTAAATTACGCAGTACACCTTCGCTGAAGTTTATTTATGATGATACTGAGCAACGCGCTAATGATTTATCATTAATGATTGATCAGGCTATCGCCTCCGATAAATAACCCAGAATTTATCAAACAATAGCAAAAAATATTTGTGGCAAAACAACAATTCCGCAGTAAAAACACTCAAGACATCAATGGCATCTTGCTACTTGATAAGCCACTGGGCATTAGTTCCAACCGCGCGCTTCAACAAGTTAAAAACCTATTTCATGCTAAAAAAGCAGGGCATACCGGCAGTCTTGATCCACTCGCAACCGGTGTTCTTCCCATTTGCTTTGGCGAAGCCAGCAAAGTCACTGCGTTTTTACTGGATTCTAACAAACGCTATACCTGCACCGCACAATTAGGGATTACCACCACCACGGGTGACAGAGAAGGTGATATTTTACAAACCCGTAATATTGACCCTCAACAGCTCGCAAATATTGAATCAATACTGGAACAGTTTCGGGGTAATATTCAACAAATCCCACCGATGTATTCTGCCCTAAAACACAAAGGACAACCACTTTACAAGCTAGCTCGACAAGGCATAGAAATTGAACGTAAAGCACGTGATGTTACTATTCACAAACTTAATTTAATCGAACAAACAAGTGACACGCTGAGCCTCGACGTTTTGTGCAGTAAAGGAACGTATATTCGTACCCTTGCGCAAGATATTGGTGAAATATTAGAATGTGGTGCGCACCTAAGTGCATTAAGACGCACCGATGTCGCTCCCTTTGATTGTAGCAAGTTGTATAGCATCGAAGAAATACAAGCACTAGCAGACAATAATCAGTTAGAAAGCACCCTATTACCGATTGATTCAGCATTAATCAAATTACCCAAAATCATACTCAACGATGCAGAGGCTAAGCGAATCAAAAATGGCTTAAAAGTCACCCGAGAAAACATCCCAAAGTCTGATATGATTCGTCTATATTTAGACAATAATGATTTTATTGGCATTGGTCGATACTCTAGTGATCAACAACTAGCTGCCAAGCGTCTAATGAAGACAAATTAGTTTACCCGAATCCACACGTAGGACTCAGGATTAAATAAGGTGCGGAACTTGACGCAGAATTTTCATTCCAGATTGGATGATCTAAATAGGCGCATAGTCGTTCTATGCAACGATTTTAGATCATTCAAGCTGGGGCAAAAAGGCAAGTTAAGTTCCGTAAGTTATTTACTCCTGAGTCCTAAGCGCAGAACGCAAGGATTTTGGATTACCTCAGACACATTGGAATGCTCAACATGAATGGAATTGGTCAACTTTTTAAAGGTATACTCATTGGCTTAGTGCTTTTACTAGCCGTTGTAGGCTTATTAAAAATCTCTGGAAAAACAGACAATCCAGAATTACCAACGCCCACGCAAGCCGACATTCCCGCACCATCAATTAGTATTAATAGTCCTTCGTCTACAACCCCTGCTACAACTCTTACTACAACAAACACAGGTTCAACAGCATCCTCTACTCTCCAACCCTCCCTCAATGAATCTAAAGAAGCCTCTACAGAAAAAGATGCAGGTGTGGACAACACTAAAGCTGATATTCAACCCTCTCAAGCAACATTTAAACCAGAAATTGTAAAAGAGCCGATCAGCTATGGCACGCTTAATTTAAATGCCAAACAGAAAGTAGAGTTTTTAATTTTTGATGAAAATAATAAACGTGTGGCTGCAAGCAAGAATAATGTTAAAGCAAGTTTTCATTTACCTGTTGGTCAATACACCGTTATTACACTGTTAGGCTCGAAAAAAGAAACTCAAACAATCGACATCCTAAAAGATCAAATAAGTAATGCCAACGTTTCAATACAATCACCTATTATCACAGGCACTCTTAAAGTCGCGGCAATATCCGCTAAAAGCAAACAATCAATTAAGACGACGTTTAGTATTCACGATAGCAATGGAAAACTTGTTGGTAAACGTCAAGATGTTGCCAGTAGCCTGTTTAAACTTGATGCAGGGACTTATAAAATCACGGCAACACACGATGATATGAGTGACACACGTACCGTTATTGTTGAAGCAGGCGCATCAAGCCAAGAAATATTTAGTCTTGAAAAATCAACCTTACCCAGTGAAGTGTTAGTCAAAGCAATTGAAGAAGGCAGCAATAAACCCGTTCAAATAGATTTAATCATCACCACCAAAGAGGGTAAGAAAATAAAAGAATTACGCTCTATTTCGAACGCGAAAATTAGTTTAAAAGCAGGTGAGTACCGTATAAGCGCGACAAGTCCTCGTGAACAAA
>CAZMWD010000105.1:0-7452 GCA_964569685.1 uncultured Cocleimonas sp.
CTCTAAACAGATTGTAAAAGAGGCGATGGAAATAAATCTGTAATATGTAATTTAGGTTTCTGAGCCGCTCTTTTTTGATCAGTCACAGGCGCATATTCGCGTTTTTTCAACTGGGTACTGATGTCAGTAATTTGTTGTTTAATTCTCTTGCTGGATTTAAATGTGATCAAATCTGTAGCAACTTTAATCTGGGTATCGGGGTCAGTTGATTGTAGATCGTCAATAAACACTTCGCCATTTTCAATAAGTTGTCTGATATCTTCGGCATTAAAATAAGCTAAAAGGTCATCATCAAATTTATCATGTATGGAAATAAACGGATGACTGCAATCTAGCCAAGCATTGATGTAAATATTCATGGTTATTACCTGTGTGTAACTACAATTATGTAAACTACTATTATATGAAGTAGGGGTTTTTATTTGTCTATCTTCATATAATAGTCTGGTATTAAAAAAAATCTGGCTAGTACAACTTAGGAGGAGGTGTATTGGCTTGATTAAATGACAGGATAAGGGTTTTCACCCCACGAGGCTGTCTCCGCTAGGAACTGTTTTCGTTGACTTGGTTGTGCTCTCGGCAACGGTTAAAATGAGCTTTCCACGGCGTGTAATTGAAAGTAAGTACTGTTTATTTGCATGCATGAGAATAGCGTTTTTATTACCCTGCATAATATTACTGACTTTGATGCTGTTTAATGTTGAAAGATTCATTTTTAGTACGCTATTTTGTTAAGTGACTATATAGTAATGATTATCATTTACGCTTGCAACACTTTTTTTTTGAATGGTCGCTTTCGTAAAAGACTATCTTACGATAAACTCTATAACCTAGACCCTGTAAATAAACGTAAATTATAGCGCAAGCTATTGATTCTAGAGTAAATTTTATTTTAGCGGAGTACTAATGGGTATTCCCAAAATATAAAATATATTCATATAAATCAATAATTTATACTATATGCATGTGATTACTTGCAGTGATTTAGGTATAATTCAAATTATCATTTAAGGTGAAATGTTGTGGATAAAACTGATATAAAGCAGGCAGGCTTAAAAGTCACGAGACCAAGAATTGAAATACTTAAGCTTCTTGAAACTTCAGAGAAACAACACTTTGGAGCTGAAGAGATTTACCATGAACTACTTGCGAATGACATCAAGGTTGGTATAGCAACGGTGTATCGCGTATTGACTCAATTTGTTGCCGCTGGTTTGATTATTAAACATAATTTTGAAGGTGATCAATGTGTTTTTGAGTTAGATCGTGGAGAACATCATGATCATATGGTCGATATGAAGTCGGGTAAAATTATTGAATTCTGTGACGAAATTATTGAGCAAAGACAAAAAGAAATTGCCAAAGAGCACGGGTTTACCTTGATGGAACATTCCTTGACGCTTTATGGTGAATTTGTCGAGGAGAAGTAAACCTCGGACAAGCTCCTATATAAAGCTCATGTGATTATCCCAGCGTGTATTCTTAAAATGATGGTGATCAGCATTTTTTCTAAATAGAGAATCTTCTGCAAAAGAATAAACATCACCTAGCCCTGTTGTTGCAATAAAACGATTATTTTTTTCAGAGAAGGCAACACCCGAAACATCTTCCATGGATTCTTTGTGGATAAGTTCTCTTTTATTTATATCCCAAAAAGTGATGTTATTTCCTCTTGGGGTTGTTACTGCCGCAATTTGACTGTTGCTATCTAAGGCAATACTGGCGGTGTATTGTTTCATTCTGTGCCAAAGCTCTCGACTTGCCTGTGCATATTGCAATTGATCTTCACCTTTATGAAACGCAATTAAAGGGACAATATCAAGTTTGCTACCTTGATATTGCATCGCAACGCCTACCGTACCATCTTTGCCGACATCAAGGTGTCGAATACTCATTTGATGATGGGTCGGGTGGTACGATTCAATGTGTTTGCCTGATGCAATCTCGATGTAGGTTAAAGAGGGTTTCATCGACTCTAAATTAAGTTTTTTACGTGGAAAGTCAGGGTGTGTTTGTATGCCACCATTGGCCGCTACTATGTGTTTGCCATCGGGCATCATTGCAATTTGATGTGTGCCAATACCGTAAGCAGAGAATTCGGATAGTGTTTGCCACGTTGTGGTATCGCGAACTACTATGATGCCAGTCCCTTTTTCGAAGTCATTTTCACAGCTGTATAAATAGTTTCCGTCTTGTGAAAAAGTACCGTGTCCAAAGAAGTGGCGGTTTTCTCCTGATTGAAAGCTCTCTTTTAGTGTGTGTGTATTTATGTCTAAAACATAAGCTTCCGTGCCTGGTCTGCGCGCAAAAAATACAACTTGATTTGTATTCACAGGGTTAATTGCTTGACCATGCACACGTTGCTTAACAGGCATATTGACAAGTAAATTACCTTTACTATTAAAAACCGAGAGATGATGATTACTGAAAGCATCGTCACTGCCTGATAGGTAGATGTCTGTCTGTTTTTTATTACACGCACTTAACCACAGCGGTGTCGTTGCCAAGAGTGCAGTGCTACGTTGCAAAAACTGACGGCGTGATACTGCCGTTGTTTGTGCTCGCTGCTGGATTTTATTGTCGTGTTGCATCGCTTTATTTCCCTTTTTCCTGAATGCTAATCGCCATCATTAAAGTTAAAGGTAGCCGATGCGCCAATCGCAGGGAACATGCGGTTTTGTACGGTAATTTCCAGTACCTTCGCATCTTCAAACAATTCACTTAAACGGCTATCATCGGCATTATCGTGTAGCGTAATTCCTTCATCGATTAAGCCTTGTGTTTTAGTGATGATTGATGACAGCTTATTGCTAATATCGCTATTAATTTCAGCTTCATTTAGGCTAATAAGAAAATCATCCAGCCCAAAACCACCTTCATCTTTATAGAGGGCTTGCAGTGACTGGTAATTGTTTAAAACGGAGGTTAATGATTGACGGCTAATCCATGCTTCACCTTTTTTAGGAAGGGGGTTGCCTTTTTGCCCTTGTTTGTTAAATCCCAGTGGCTTTCCGAGTTTGTCATCTTTAATAATAATAAGCTGGTTTAAAAAAAGGTTGGCAAAAAAGTTGACAGATGCATCAAAGTTTCTAAATTGAACCCCTGGGCCTGGGTGCGTAATATCACTGGCATAACGTCCCCATTCACTATTAACGTCAGTGCTGATGGTGAGTATATTGGCGCTAATTGCTTTTATTAAGTCGCATTGTCTTGTGCTGATACTGTTGCTATCAACCCCCTCTGAAAACAATAAATACTCAAGCGCAGGAAGTCCTTGTGCCTGAACGGGACGATTGGCAATGTAGGATTCTGTTAACTCGGCAGAATTAGCAATATCTTGATTGACAGACACCGCGACTTTTCGGCTATCAGCTAACGGCCATGATTGAATGTTCTGAAAACGAAAATTTTCATCAATGGGGCCACGAATAATCCATTGTGCCGACATCCAGCTACTAAACGCATTTTTCCACTCCGTTCTAAGAGTTTCAAAACCAGCATCATTAGGGCTACTGCAAAAGGTGTTGCTCGCGGTTTTTAAGGTCGTCAGCTTAGATTGTAAATCATTATAAAAGTCGGTTGATCTTTTGGTTAGACCATTGGTTAGTTTTTGCTGGCTTTCAATCCGTGCAGAATTATCACCACCACTGCTTTTGCTTCCGCCACAGGCGAGTAGCGTCATTGAAAGCGTGAGTATGATTGAGAGTCGTATCGCTTGTGTTTTATTTGTTGTTAGTGCTGTTTTTTGTATCGTTTGCATTGTCGTTTGCATTGTCGTTAAACCTTTTTATAATGATTTAAGAAATTGTATCAGTGTTTCTCGGCGTTCTTTAGGCAGTTGCATAAACGCTTGCTTAGCCGTTTCTGCTTCCCCGCCATGCCATAAAATGGCCTCTTCTATGGTTTTCGCTCGACCATCGTGAAGATAATTATTAAATTTACCTTGATCCTGCCTCCATGCTAATCCCCATAAGGGCGCGGTACGCCATTCTTGACCGTTGGCTTCAAAATCAGGTCTATTATCGGCTAACTCTTTTCCCATGTCATGCAAAAGAAAGTCGGAATAGGGGCTTATTTCTCTTGATTTAAAGGAGTCGAAGCGTGCTTCAGCCGATGTGGTAAAAGAAGGGTGGTGACACGTTGAGCAACCTATTTTTAAAAAATCATTTTTTCCTTTTAGATGATCGTCGTACCCTTCTTTTTTAGCGCGATAATTTTGAGGAACATTAATATGGCTAACAAAGGTCACGACTTTATCAAATAATTCATCGCTTATCTCATGGGGTGTATGAGGGCCTCGACCGTGGTTTGCTTTAAGGCACGCGGTTTGCTTTGGTCCACAATTCTCATCGGGGAAGAGGGTACTGGTGATGCCAATATCGTTGACGAAGGCATCGGCAATTTGCTGTTTAAGTGTAGGCATGTTTGCTTTTAGCCCAAAACGACCGAGCCTGTTTTTTTTATGTTCCTTGCTCCACACATAATTAGGGCGACCTGAAATCCCGTCGTTATTACTATCATCCGGATCTGCTAACGCCAAAATATCGGCTTCTTTAATCTCATTGATAAGCCCCATCCCAGACAGTGATGGACCAATGCGCGGAGAGAACATCGCATCTTTAGCGAGTGGGCCGTAGGATAAATCGTGTAGTTGGACGCTGGGCTGTCTTAATGTGTAGCGTTGTCCATCAGGGTATTTACCCGTAATGGTTTTATAGTGAGTAGTGATACGTGCTTCGCCAATCGCACTCGGTTGAGTGTTATCGTGCGTGTGACTATTTAAGCCATTTTTCCCTCGTTGAATACCAAAAAACTGAAACTGGCTTCCGTAATGTGGTTCGGGTACAGATCCTTTTATTTTATCTTTTCCTGGGATGCTGACACGCACCAGCATTCTACTCATATCTTCACCTGCTTCAGGTGCTCGCCCACGTCCGCCACCTTGATGGCATTGTTGGCAGGTTCTGGCGTTAAACAAAGGTCCTAGTCCATCTCGTGCCGTGGTTGATGCGGGTGGTATTACCCACGGGTTTATAAAAAAGGAGCGTCCTATTGCAAAATCCATTTGAACATCGCCGCTTTCTTTTCTTGGTGTTCGTCTTAATAACGAGGTTACTTTTCGGTATTGACGTTTTGTTTTGTTTTGTTTTGTGTATTTTTGTTGAGAGGGTTGGCTAGTAGACTGATTCGTTTCTTTGGGTGTGGTGTTACTTATCTTTGCCGATATTGTGGATTGATTAAGCAGAATTATTCCTGCCATTAGAGTAAGCCCTGCTATCAGAGTAAGACCAGCAAGTGAGATCATTATTTTTGGTGTCAATAATTTCATTGTACGAGTAATGATTGAGTGATTGTATTCATTCGTTTTCAATTAAGTGTTCATAGCGTTTATCGGTTAATAATTTCATAAATGCAACCAGTGCATCGACTCTGTCATCTTTTAACGCGGGGGCTTTAAATTCTTCTGTTTCCAATGCTAAGTTGGGATTCACTTCGGGTGCGCGCCACGGTAGTCCGGTTTCTGGATTATTGAGGCGCGCGGTGTTATTAAATTTGTCATAGAATAAGACCACGGTACGCAAATCTTGGAAGACGCCATTGTGCATATAGGGCGCGGTAACAGCGACATTTCTTAATGTAGGTACTTTAAATTTTCCATCGTGTGATGCATCGGTTATTTTGGGGTTATCTAATAGACCATGATCAATAAAATCACTGTCTTTGCCGTTGACCGCTCTTACGGCAGTATTCACAGGAATACCAAGATTGTGATAAGTGTAATCAGAAAAGGTTTCTTCTCGTGAGCCACCAAATGCTTTTAATTGATGACAAGAGTTACAATTAGTAAATTGGTTAGAAAAGAAGATAGCTTCACCTAATCGCTCTTGGTTTGTGAACGTGTATTCCCCTTTTAATGAACGGTCATATTTAGAATCAAAAGGAGAAAAAAGGTCTGTTTTTTCAAACTGAGCAATACTTTCTGTCATGGCTAGATAAGCTTTATCTGTATTCTCAAAAATGGTTTCCCCAAAAAGTGATTTGAAAGCCGCAACATATTCTTCATTTTCTTGTAAACGAAGTACCACGCTTGCTTTATCTGGCATACCCATTTCAACAGGGTTAAGCGGGGGTTGACCTGCTTGCCCTTTAAGGTCGGGTTCTCTGCCATCAAGAAATTGCCCGCCTTTAGCACTATTATTAGTAAAACTGAAATTTGGTGCAAATGCAGCATAGGCAGCCGTTGGCGTATTTCTATCACCGAGTGATACATTATCGTCACCCACCGAAACTGCTTTTTGAACCGTATTCTCTCTGGGGTCTATAAATGCATGTTCTGCGTCGTGGCAGGTTGCACAGGATTGGGTTCTATTGAGCGATAAGTTAATATCGGAAAATAGCTTTTCTCCCAGTTGGGCTTTGTTAAGTTTTCCACCGCCACCACAGGAGGTGAGTCCTATACTGATCGATAAAATTAACACGTCGGCTAAATACTTATTCATATGAAATTCTTTTTCAAAAAAAAACCGTACCCTTGCGGATACGGTTAATGATAGTAATAACTACTCGCTATTGCAATTAGTAACTATCTTAAGTTTTTGACATACATCAAATAATGCATGTCAAAGATTATAGTACCTCTGTATCTTGGACAAGATTATCTATCTCAATACCAAGTGCCTCTGCCGCTGATTCAATGGATGGTGTATTGGTAGCACCTTTACTTGAATTAGTTTGTGCTTGCAACGCGTTTATGACTGCGTCAATACCCTCTTTGTCTGCCTGCGATCCTTGTATTTGTGCATCAAACGGATTGCCTGCGTCTGCTTTAGCAGAAAGGGCATCAGTTGCTGCTTTTGTTGCGCTGAATTTAGTGGTTAAACCTGTTGCAATCGTCGCGAAACCTTTGGTGCTTAGGTAGTCATCTAAGCCTGCACCATCAACAACGCTACCATCAACGCGGGTATATTTACCCAAAAATGCGTTTTGCACACCTTGTGCATTTAATGCAATATCACGGTGCGTGTTGTCACTAAAACAAGAGTGCTCTTCTTCTTGATCTCCAGTGGCAAGTGCGATTTTAATGCGCTCTCCGGCTAATTCACCAAAGCTTAAACGACCCATGCCAGACATCATTTTGGCAATAGAGGCTTCACCACCTTCGGCATAGGTTTTGTAATAATTATTGCCTCCAGCAGGATCCCATTCAGCCACCATAAACTTTAAATCTTCAATCAGTAGATTAGTCGCTGTTTGTAAGAATTGTCCTCTGCGTTGACAAATTTGAAGTGCCGCTATATTACCAGTCCCGCTGGTACAGGTACTAGCAACAGTCGAGAAATCACTGATTGGGCGTTGACCGGGAGTCGCATCACGTGTGGGATTACCATCCCATGTTGTTGTTCCGGTATTTAGATCTTGCCCCCACAGCATAAATTCAATGGCATGGTAGCC
>CAZMWD010000106.1:0-7405 GCA_964569685.1 uncultured Cocleimonas sp.
TAAATACCATTGATTTTATCATCGCGCTTTGAATGATTTTTAAGTGATGAGGGTGCAAACCAGCGACTGCCAATCCATTGATTGTAGATTTCTATGGCTTCTTTTTGGGTGATAATAAACGGTAATAAAGAGCGTGGATGAATAAAACGTGCATGCGCCGTACCTGCTACGACAGGAGTTTCACAATAAGGACAATTGCCCGCGTGTTCGTGTTCTTGAAAGGTAAACTGCGCGCCACAAGAAGGGCATTGGGTGATGGCAATGGTTTGTTTTCCATCATTGGGTGACGCATGCTGTAAATTAGCCAGCTCTTTAACGGCACTTTTAAAATCGTATTCTTGTATCGGTTCAGGTGATGTTGGAACAGGGTAATGATGCCCACAGCTATTACACAATAAATCTTGTGATTTGGGTGAGTAAACTAAAAATGAGCCACAGTTTTCACAATCAAAATGCGCTTGAGAAATAATGTGAATTTCTTCTTTATATTTGTCTGCTCTCTTCTGGCTCCTAATAACCGCTTTAGGATTTATTGCGCCATTAATGGGCGCGGTTATGGGAGTAAATTTTTTATATTCGACCACAGTAAATTGTTATTTAGGCTATTATTTTTTATTGGGAAGGCTAGGAGGTGTTGAGACTTTTGCAACTAACTCTTTTAGTGCGTCAACTGCGCCTGCTGATTGCCATTCAGGCATGCCTTCTTTCCACACTAATGATTGTTCAGAAAGTTGTTTCTTACTGATTAACTTTTTAAGATCATTGAGTGAATGTGGTCCACTGGCTTTATCATCAATCGCAACATGCCAATCGTTATTGGGTAATGGTGGAGGCGTTGATGGCGCGTTTGTTAATGCGGGAGCTGCATTCTTATTAGCTGACGCATTAGCTGACGCATTAGCTGGCGCACCTGAGGCAGGCGCATCCATATCTTTTGCCATCTTATTTGCCATCGCAAAACCCATGCCCATTTCTACGGCACTGCCTGCGCTGCTGGCATTACCAGATGCCATAGATTCACCGGCACTGAATTTAAGGTACTGATCAAGATTACCGATCATGCCCATGCTGGTGCGTTTATCAAGTGCTTCTTCAACTGCGGTAGGCAGTGATATGTTTTCGACTAATATTTGGGTGAGTTCTAAACCATAGTCTTCAAATTCGGGGGCAATTTTTTGGGTGATGTAATCACTTAGTTGATCTTGGTTGCCTGCCATATCTAAAACAGGAATATCGGAATTCCCTAGAATATTGGTGTAACGCGATACAATCAGATTACGCAATTGATTGCTGATTTCATCAATTGTAAAATGGCTGTCTGTGCCGACAATTTCACGAATGAATGTTTCGGGTTCTTTAATACGAATAGTATAGGTACCAAAGGTGCGTAAACGAACCGCACCAAACTCTTTATCACGCATCATAATCGGGTTTTTAGTGCCCCATTTAAGATCAGTAAATTGGCGCATACTAAAGAAATAAACTTCCGCCTTAAACGGGCTTTCAAAGGCGTGATCCCAATGTTGTAGGGTCGAAAGAATAGGCAGGTTGCGTGTTTCTAGCTCGTAAATGCCGGGGCCGAGTACATCGGCAATTTCACCTTCATTTACAAATACGGCGACTTGAGATTCTCGTACGGTTAGTTTGGCACCAAATTTAATTTCATTGCCGTAACGGTTGAAGCGATACACAAGGGTGTCGTTGCTGTCATCCGTCCAGTCAATAATATCGACAAATTCGCCAAAAATTTTATCCCATAATCCCATAATAATTTCCTCGTTTACTCTTCTTGGTATGCGTAAAAGCTGGTATACATTAAACGTTTTGTACTTGCTTGATAAAATAAAACCGTTGCTTCTGTAATTTTTCGTTGGCCTGTTAGATTGATAGAATAGATTGTTGATTGCAATGATGCATCATTTAAACTGATATTCTTACCAAAACATTCCTCTAAGTATTCTTTCTTCACGGCACTTTGTTTTGCGTCAACAAAAAGCGCGTCTTGTTCTGGTGTGCTAGACCAAATTTGATCCTTTTTAGGCTCAAACTTTTCGAGTTGAATACATAGATAATCTCGCAGGTCATTACCACTATCATCATTGTTTCTTTCATAAGGTGGATGACTGTGCAAAATTGTAAAATTTTGCTTTTCATCCAAGCCACCTATAATAAGAGCTCTTTCGGCTAGCCCTTCTTTTCCGTCGAATACATCTTTTAAAAAACCATCATTTATATTGTTGAAAAGTGCAATTGATAAAATGATAATACCCATCAAAACGATAAGGGACAGAGCACCGATAGTGGCTAATACATAGAGAAAAGTTTTTGCCATGATTATTATTGATGCTTATTTAGTATCTGCTGCTGTTTCACCTGCGATTTTTTCCACTGGGTGGTCTGTACGTGATTTTGCCGAAACCAATGCTTTGCGTAATTCATCTTCCATTTTCTCTAGCTCAACAGTTGCTTTAGAGCGCGCTGATTTGCCGTCTTCTGCAATTTTTAAACTGTCGTTGATGGTTTCAATTAAAGAGGTGTTTGCTTTGCGTACCGATTCTATATCAAACACGCCGCGTTCCATTTGTTTGCGTACCTCGGCATTCGCGGTGCGTAGATTATCTGCATTATCTTCTAAGAGATCGTTGGTTAAATCAGTGGCTTGTTTTACAGTCTCTGCTGCTGCTCCCATGCGGAATATAGTGACTGCTTGTGCTAATTGGTTTTTCCATAATGGCACCGTATTAATTAAGGTGGAGTTGATTTTATTGATCAGCATTTTATCGTTTTCTTGAACTAAACGAATACTCGGCAAGCTTTGCATAGCGACTTGGCGGGTTAAACGCAAGTCATGCAAACGACGTTCGAGATCATCACGAGCACTGCGCAAATCACGCACTTCTTGTGCCAAAATCATGTCTTTATTTTCTTTTTCTGCTTTTTTTACTAATGCTGGAATATCGTCGGCATCAATCAGGCGCAGTTTTTCATTGCCGGCTGATATATAGAGTTCGAGTTTATGGAAGTAATCTAAATTGGCATCGTAGAGTTTATCCAAAGAAATAATATCCGTAAGCAGTTGGGTTTTATGTTCTTCCATACGGTCGGTGATATTGTTGATCTGTTTGCGCACATCTTCATATTTACCGAGGAAAACGGCAATGGGTTTTGCTTTACCAAACAAACGTGCAAAGAACCCTAGTTTTTTATTTGGGTCGAGCTCGTCAACATCAAAGCCACGAATAGTTGCGACCATATCATTTAAAGATGCACCAGCAGAACCTAAGTCTTTATTGGTTACGCCTTCCAGCATGCTTTCTGAAATCGTACTCATTTCTTCTTGCGCTTTACTACCAAAAAATAAAATGGAACTGCGATCTGCTACTTGGATTTCAGCGATCAGTTCTTTTACCGTTTTTTTATCTGCCGTATTTGCTTCTTTATAAGCGACGACTTCTTTCGCTATTTTTTCATAGTTTTTAACTTCAGTTCCAGGAATAATGGCAATATTGGTACTTGTTGCTGTTTTAGTTTCTGACATGGGTTATTTCCTTTGAGTTAAATTTCTTTTAATTGTGTTTTTAAAACTTCGATTTGCACATCTAAATCAAATTGATCATCCTGTTTCAGTTTTTCATGTTGTCGATCAAAGGTTGATTCAATGGATTCTAATACGCGTTGAAAGTTTTCATCAAGTGTCGCTGTGATGGCATCATTTTTATGGGTTTTTACATAGCTTTCGGTCACACGCTGAGTGCCATCTAAATAGACTTTTAAGAATTTTCGAGAACGTTGCAAATCACCGGGGTCTTCTTCGATGGTTTTTAGAATTTTTCTGGCTTTGTCTATAATACGTTGTAAATGCTGTTTAAACTGGGTATTACGAATAGCGTTACGGGTCTCTTCAATGGCATCTATTTTAGCTTCTGCAGCTTCTAGTGCAATAAAGACTTCTTCTGCTCTTGGACCTAAGGATACGTTTCCGGTTCTATCTTCCCTTGGGTCTACACCATAGGCAAGGTAAAACCCAACCAGAGTGACGATGCCGATTAAGATGCTACTAAATAATCCATACTTGGCGAGTAATAATGCGGTGATGCCGGTTGTAATGGCTAAAATAATAGCGGCTAATGACTTGTAAGGCATCCCTGGGGCTTTGGCAAAACGTTTTTGTTTAAATTTACTTTCCAGTTTAAAACCATGACGCGCGATGATGGCGGCAAACATGAATGCGGTGAATAAAGCACCTGAAACAATCGTTTTCCAAAAATTACCATTGAGCAAATGAATAATGGTCGCGATTAAAACAGGCAGTGGCATCAAGAAAAGCAATAAACCTTTGACGCCGGTTTTTACAGTATTAAGTACCTGATTCTCGGCTGTGTAGCGGGTTGCTTTGGACATTAAATTTACCTAAGTCTATTTATTATAGTTTTAAAGATGAAAAAAGAACGTGTAATGAAATTAACCCAACCGTTGCCGAGAGAAGAATAAAACCAATAATTTTTTGTATAAGATAGGGCATAGGTACCAGTAATATTAAGAAATTTTTGTTAGAGATACAATGTATATATACCCTAATCCCCAAATAGAAAACACAACGATAGCACAAGTCTTTGATTCCACAGAACATCCCAAAAATATTCAATTAACCTACGGGTGAAACGAATATTTTTCGAATATCCTGTGAAACCAAATACTTGCACTCTCATTCGCGTTTCTATCTGGGGATTAGGGATATAGTCTAATTGATAATAAATCAAGTGCAGGTAAATTGCTTTAAATTTCATGTAAAGTGGTAAAAATATCAACAGAATCACCTGAATATACTCTCCGTACTCAAGAATACCCGTTTAGAGTACGCATATTTTCGCGTCTTGCCCTTGCCCTTGACGAAAATCTACGCACTCTAAATAGGGCATTCTCAAGTGCGAAGAGTATAGATGATTTAGATAATGTCAGGACGAAAAAAAGCGGGCATGAAGCCCGCTTTCTATTCAAAATGTGCAGATCCGATGTATTTGAACCTGCATGTCATTAGCTATACCCCCGTAAGGCTAATAACTACTATTGTTTTGATCCGGTTAATCAGCTCCCCAATAAATTGGCCGATTGCTTGGAAACAATAATATGACTCCAGCTTGTTGTTGGAAAAATCTCAATAAAGTCACGAGTGTTGTATGACTTACTTTATTATTTTTAGGAGTGTTGAGATTCCTCTAACAACGAAAAGTCGCACCACAAACCCCTTTGAAAAGCGACTTCTTGCTGAAGTTGGTAATAGAATATCTTAATTTGCCTGAATCGAAGCTGAACGGGTTAAATTAACTGTCAAATATTGTCGGACTGATGGTAAATATTGTTAATTATTAGATAGATATGCTTATATTGATTAATGTTAATTTTTGAAAAATAGTTGTTATCCTATGAGAATACTGGCTTTAATAATCAGTATGAGTGGTATAAATAGACCGATACGAGGATTAATTGTAAATTTAAACATAGGTTTAATTTATTGATTACTAATATTATTATAGCAATAAATAAATTCGAGCAAGTGATTGTTTAATAATGATAATTGTTATTACTTGAGGGTGAAAGTTAGAGTGAAAATAAAGCAATATTAATTGCATTTTCCATATTATTAATCGTCCCAAAAGTTATTTCATAATATCCAAGCCCGCCTTCGACTCCGCTCAGGCTACGGATAAGCAATAGATCAGCTCCCTGAGCGGAGTCGAAGGGTGCGGGGAATATGTAAATACTTTTGGGACAATTAATAGATAGACTGAAATTTACTAATGTAAATGTGGTTCGTTTATAAATATTAGGAAAAATAGATAGGGTATAATCAGATTATGTTTTCACAATTCATTTTCTTTTGGGTTTTCATTCTGCTGGCTTCTGTCAGCCCGTGGTTTTTATTAGGTTCTCTCGCCATTTTTGGGTTTTGGGTTGCAACCGCCCTGTCTTTTTAATCTTTTTTAATTGCATTCAATATCGCGTGCCACAGGCTTTTTAGTATAAAACCCCGAGACTGGAGTACTCTATATTGAAGTCTCAATTATTATGTTTATAGGGTGATTATCTATGACCTGTCTCTATAGGGTAGTATTAGCATATTCAATTATGAACATAAAAATACAAAAACCTACCCAAAAGGGGTAGAAAAAGGGTGTTAGCCTGTGGTAGGCTGGGGTTAGTTGCATAAAAATAACTGATTTTCCACCAATACCACAAACCCAGTTACACATTGTAGTACCACGTAGTACCACATTATCGTAAGTAACATAAAATAGCGTATAACGGTTAATCAGACACCATAATAAGGATAAACTAAAAGATTGTTGAGTAATTAAAACTTTTTTCGCTCCGTTTTAAATACTGATAAATCATTTTAGACCACTGTTTTATATTGCTATATGGAGAGTGTTTCGATGAGTGCTATTAATCAATTAGTTAAAAATAATAAGAAACTTGATTCACAGACAATCAGTCATGTGAAATTATCAGAGGGTAAGCCCGAAAAGAGTTTGCCAATAAAAAATAAAGCGGTCAAACCTAAAATAGTATCGCGTAAAGAGCTAGATGCGATTCAACTCTACTTAAAAGAAATTGAGTTCTCGCCTTTATTAACACCAGAAGAAGAAGTCAAATACGGTCGTTTAGCAAGAAAGGGTGATGCGCTGGGTAGAAAAAAAATGATCGTGTGTAACCTACGTTTGGTGGTTAAAATCTCACGCCGTTATATGAACCGTGGTTTACCTTTACCGGATTTAATAGAAGAGGGTAACCTTGGTTTAATTCATGCCGTAGAAAAATTTGATCCCGAACGTGGCTTTCGTTTTTCGACCTATGCTACTTGGTGGATTCGACAAAATATTGAACGTGGTTTAATGAACCAAACGCGGACCATTCGTTTACCGATACATATTAATAAAGAAATTAACCAGTATTATCGCAAAATGCGTGAACTGACCCAAAAAAATGGTGAAGAGCCTTCCTTAGCAGAAGTAGCAGAAGCACTTGATAAACCCGTTGAAAAATTACAAAAGTTAATGAATTACAGCGAACGAGTGAGTTCTTTAGATATTAATATTGGCAAAGAGAACAATAATTCCTTAGTTAATTTTGTCTCAGAAGAAAGTCAGCAAGAGCCCGATGACGTGATTAATGATCAAGTCGTGCATGATTCGGTAGAAAGCTGGTTAGGGCAGTTAGATCCGAAACAACAAGAAGTGATTGTAAGGCGTTTTGGTTTACATGGACATGATAACTGTACTTTGGCGCAGGTCGGCGAAGAATTAGGGTTGACGAGAGAGCGTGTACGTCAAATTCAAATGGATGCATTGCGCCGTTTACGCCGTATTTTGGATAATCAGGGTTTTTCGGGAGACAGCTTGTTGGG
>CAZMWD010000107.1:0-7372 GCA_964569685.1 uncultured Cocleimonas sp.
AATTGATATTCATAAGTCGCTATTGTGGTACGCAATAGCGACTTTTTTGTGTCTGTAAATTATTACAGGCTCCATGTACAGTGGATTTTACGTTTCTTAATTCTTTCTTTTATCGTGTGGTTTTTTAGACTTTTTTGAAGAAGCACCTGACAAATCACGTAATTGAAGTTTTTGTCCTTTGACCCATACGCCGTGTAAATGTTTACGAATCTCTTTGGGCATTCCATTGGGTAGATCAACCATGCTGTGATCACCATTAATAGATACATTTTGAATGTATTTACTTTCTACGCCCGCTTCATTCGCGATAGCACCCACGATGTGTTTCGCTTCTACTCCATGCTCGCTGCCAACCTCTAGGCGATATGTGACCATATCGGGCATGTTATTGGATTGTTTTTTGTTAGTTTGATGATCTCGACTATCGTTGTGATCTCGACGCTCGCTATTGTCTCTACGTGGGCTTTGATCTCTGCGCGAGTCATTTGATCGGCGTTCATTGCCATTTTCTACGCGTCTTTGGTCGCGTCGTTCGCTATGCTGTTCCCTCCGTTTACTATTATCTCTACGGCTATTATCACTTCTACGAGAGTTTTTGCCTTGGCGTGTTTCGGATTGTTCGCTAAACGCATGATCTGGGATTTTATTTGGGGTGCTTAAAAGCGGGCGATCACGTTGGACTAAAAAGGCGAGAGTCGCTGCGATTTGTTCTAGGCTCATCTCACTTTCTGATTCGAGTTCGGTGATTATATTTTGGTAAAAATCTAATTCTTGTGAGCCAGCAGTCTCAATCACCATTTGTTTAAAGCGATTAATACGTGCTGCGCTTATATCTTGGGGTGAAGGTAATTTTAGGGGTTCAATCTTCTGTCCTGTCGAACGCTCGATACTTTGTAACATACGATTACCACGGGGTGGTACGAACAAGATCGCAGTACCACTTCGCCCGGCACGACCGGTTCTACCGATGCGATGTATATACGACTCATTATCGGATGGCATATCGTAATTGATAACGTGGGTAATTCGTTCAACGTCTAAACCGCGCGCAACTACGTCGGTTGCGACAATAATATCTAAGCTGCCTTTTTTAAGGCGGTTGATGGTTTTTTCGCGGATAGATTGTTGAATGTCGCCATTCAATGCAATGGCAGAGTAACCACGAGCGGCAATTTTCTCTGCTAATTCGGTGGTCATGTTTTTGGTGCGTACAAAGATAATAATAGCGCCAAATTCTTCCGATTCTAAAATGCGGGTGAGTGCATCTAATTTGTAACTGGTTTTACCCTGCCAGTATTTTTGGGTAATGGTTGAAACGGTCGCTGTTTTAGTTTTTACTTTGATTTCTACAGGGTCTTTCAGGTAGTTTTTACTGATACGACGAATAGCCGTTGGCATCGTTGCCGAGAATAAAACCAACTGACGCTCATCCGGCGTTTCTTTTAAAATGGTTTCAATATCGTCGATAAAACCCATGCGTAGCATTTCATCGGCTTCATCTAAAACCACCGTTTTAAGGTTACTAAGCCTAAGCGTTTTACGGCGTAAATGATCCATTACACGCCCAGGTGTGCCGACGACTACATGTACAGGGCGACGCAGTTGTTTGAGCTGAATACCAATATTTTGCCCACCATAAATAGGCAGTACATGAAAACCTTTAAGATGGCGTGCATAGCTTTGCATCGCTTCTGCAACTTGAATAGCAAGCTCACGCGTAGGTGCTAATACAATAATTTGTGGGTCTTTTTGAGTCAAATCAAGACGGCTTAATAACGGTAAAGCAAACGCCGCTGTTTTACCTGTTCCTGTTTGCGCCTGCCCGAGTAAATCGCGACCTTCAAGTAAGGGTGGAATACTCTCTGCCTGAATCGGAGAAGGTATTTCGTAACCCGCTTCTTCAACCGCTTTTAATATCGGTTTTGATAAGCCTAAATCAGAAAATGGGATAGTAGGTTTGGTTTCGGTTGAATCAGACATAGTTAAACACAAGAAGAGTCGAGGGGCGCGGATTATACGCTTTTACACTATGCTTTACACGCCTTATTGAGTTTCTTTCTGAGTTACTTATTTGAATTATTTTCTTCAATTTGTTTTTGTACTGTTTCAGGTGTGACCACCCCAAGTGACATGACAAGCTTTAAGGCAGCTTCCACACTAATATCCAATTCTATTACGTCAGTTTTGGGAATATAGAGAATAAAACCAGACGTTGGATTGGGTGTTGTGGGAACAAAGATGGTGAGTAACTCTTTACCTATTACCTTTTCAAATGATTTTGGACTATCGCCTGTTTTAAACCCTAGTGTCCAAATACCTTTTCGAGGGTATTCAATTAAAAAGGCTTCATTGAATGTTTCGTTTTCGGGTGATAATACGGTGGCAGTCACTTGTTTTACGGCTGAATAAATGGTTCTGACTAAGGGAATCCGATCCAGTAGTTTTTCTCCCCATTTAATGAGGCGACGACCGACAAAATTGGTGAGGATGAAACCCGTAACAAAAATTACCATCGCGCTGATGAAAATACCTAAGCCCGGAATATCAAAACCAAACAGTACTTCGGGTCGCCACGAAGGCGGGAGTAGGAGGATCGTTTTATCAAGTAGGTCAACCAGTAGTTTGATAACTAATATGGTGATACCTAATGGTATCCAGATTAATAGACCGGTGATGATAAATTTTCTGAATCTTGCAAGCATAGGGGATTAACTAAGAACTAAGGGATGCTCATTATAGGGGTTAACCGTAAAGAATATAGTTATTTTATAAGTGAGATTGGGTTGGTTTTATCTAAAATTAAAACCACTACATGTCGCAAAAGGCCCATTGTAGGTTGGTGCTGAGCTTGCGAAGCCCAACGGTCAACGTCATGTTGGGCTTCGTTCCTCAGCACCAACCTACAAAACATGCTTTTACAACACCCTCTACACAACCCTCTACCCCTCAAGGGGGTACTGAAAATAGTCCTGCTAGGGAGAGGGAGTATTTGGTATTATTATTGAGATTAAGCAAATGTTTTACACCCTTCTAGGGTGAAATCAAAGCCACGTTCTAAGAGCGTGGTTTTTTATTTTATTTTTCTGCGACGGTATAAACCTATTAATAACAATAATTCCAACCAAAGAATACTTCCACCACCGTTTTGAGACGGCACGCCTCCAGAAACGGAGCCTTCAGAAGCAGTACCCTGATTATTCTCAGCAAGTGCTAATAATCCATCCGCATAACGGTGGGATAATTCTTTATGAAAAGCACTTTGACCACCCAGTGATGGATCATACACATCAGGTCCTACAGAAGAATTTAGAATAATAGCAGTTGCTCCTAAGGCATTGATTTTCTCAATTATCTTTGTCATATTTATAATATAATCTTGAGAAGATATGTGGTTCCAATAATCATTAGTTCCTAGTGCTACCCAGAAAAAATCAGGTGCGGTTTGATTAGCAGGAAAATCATCATCAAATGTATTTAAAGTATCAATAGAACGTGCGCCACCAACGGCTTTATTAATAGATTGGGTAACATTAATAGTATTTCTTATACGGTTTTCAAACACATCGTTGTCTAACCAGCTATCACCAATAAATGCGTGTGATTTGTTGTTTAATAAACGTGCGTCTAATTGGCTAATAGAAAAATCTGCAAGTGCTCTATATCCAGCTGCATTAGGGTGCGAGGAGTCCTGATAAAAATTCCATAAATGAATGCCAGCAGCAATATTGGCTTTGAGCCCTTGAGTGAAAGTAATTAAATTACCTTCTCTACTAGCAACTTGCGCAACATGATAGCTGCCCGATGTTGAAATATAGGCAACTAACTCGGATTCATGTAGGTTTGAATTGCCACTCAGGGTAATTGTTGTATCGCCCCTATTTGCATTTTGTGCCAAATTAAAAGGGGTCAAGCCTCTGTTTTCTTGCCAAGTATGTGGCTCTCCATTCAATAGCTGGTAATGGATGGGGATCAGCTTGAAATTCAGTGATCCACGGCTATGCAATAAATTATTAGTTACTAAAACATTCACTACAGCTGTTTTTTTCTGTTGATATTGATCGGTGATTTCATACCAAAATGAATCAACTCCGTTAAAGCCTCGTGCCGGTGTGTAATGAATCTTCGTTTTAGATAAATTAAAAGCGACTTGTCCACCTTCTTGTGAAAAGGAGCTACTAGCAGAAATGCGTATATTTTTACCTTGATCGTTGTCTAAAACAGCGACAGAGCTTGTTGTATTTGTGTGTGTTGAAATGTGATCAGCCATTGCTTCTAGTCGTATTTCGAAGGTGTTATTAGCTACTGCAACGCTAGAAATACTTAATAGCATCAATAAAGTGGGTAGGGTATTTTTAAGCAGTCGTATGAACATCAATAAATCTTCTTTAAGAAATTAAGGTATATAAATCCAACGCTAACTGTAATACTCAAATAGGAACAGTGCCTAAAAAAACAGATGAATTGGATTATTTTTCAGATAAAATGCACTATTAATTTTGAGATATTCTCAATATTCTAATGTGTCATAGTAAACAGGATAATAATGGAAACAGTACTCGTAACAGGTTGTTCTAGTGGTATTGGCTATCACGTGGCGAAAGGATTAAAAGCGCGTGGTTATAATGTTTATACCACCGCTCGTACAGAAGAAGATATGCAACGTTTAATCTTGGAAGGTTTTAAATGTTTACGGCTGGATTATGCGGATTCTAAAAGTGTACAAGATTTTGCCAATGAATTGATGTTATTGGTGGGTACAAATCTATATGCGGTGTTTCATAATGGTGCTTATGGGCAACCAGGTGCAGTGGAAGACCTTACGCGCGACACTATCGAAAAACAATTTGCCACAAATGTGTTTGGTTGGATGGAGCTTAATAATCGCTTGCTGGTATTAATGCGCCACAATAATCGCGGACGTATTATTTTTAATAGCTCGGTATTGGGTTTGATTTCACTTCCTTTTCGGGGGGCTTATAATGCCAGTAAATATGCGATTGAAGGCTTTGCCGATACGCTACGATTGGAACTTTCCGATACCAATATAAAAGTTTCGTTGATAGAGCCTGGCCCCGTTGAAAGTCGTTTTAGACCCAATGCCTTACAAGCACTTAAAGCTAACGTGAATATGGAAGACAGCGTGCATCGAGATCGTTACCGAAAAACAGTGGGGCGATTAGAAAAAGAGGGGGCGGTCGTGCCTTTTACACTACCACCCGAAGCGGTGTTAAAAAAAGTGATTCATGCGCTCGAAAGTAAACGCCCTCAAGCGCATTATTATGTGACGTTTCCAACCTATTTATTTGGAACACTCAAGCGGGTTTTACCTACCAAGTGGCTGGATACGATTATTCTTAAAATAGCGGGTTCGGAATTGGATTCATAGTGAAGAAAAATTCTGGAATACTGCTAAGCCATACGCTATTTATACTTTAAGTCTATGAAAATACTTTTGGGACAATTAATATATAGTGCTATTATCAGCGTCCAAATATAACCACTCTAAACTTTGATTCAATTACGATAAATTCTATGTCATCTTCTCGTTATCTCATTCTTGGTGGCGCACGTTCGGGTAAAAGTCACTATGCTGAAAACGTGGCATTCGAGCTTGAAGCTAAGCACAAAGAAGTCATTTACATCGCAACAGCGACGGTGTTAGATGATGAAATGAAACAGCGTGTTACTCGGCACAAACACGACCGCTCCGCAACGTGGAAAACTATCGAAGAACCACTGGCATTAGCCGATACGCTACAACAATGGGCATCACCAAATCGAGTGATTTTGGTTGATTGCTTAACCTTGTGGATGATGAATTTATTGTCGGATGCCGATGAGTCACGATTAGATAAAGAATGTAAGCAGTTACTGACTGATTTACCACACTATGCGGGTACGATTATTTTTGTAAGTAACGAAGTAGGGATGGGCATTATTCCAATGGGTGAACTAACAAGAAAATACGTGGATGAAGCAGGTCGTTTACATCAACAATTAGCACAACAGATGGATAATGTTATTTTAATGGTGGCAGGTTTGCCTATGGTTGTGAAAGCTTAATAAACAGAGATTTATTTAATGAAATGGATAGAAAATCCTTGCCCTAAGCGTGAGTCATGTTTTAAAGAAAATGCTATTCAGCGTCAGTCACAATTAACCAAACCTGTCGGTTCATTGGGCATGTTGGAAGATATTGCGATTCGTTTAGCTGATTGTCAGCAGTCTAATCAACCTTCTATTGGTAATATCGCAATTACGGTATTTGCAGCTGATCACGGTATTGCAGAGGAAGGCGTTTCTGCCTTCCCACAGGAAGTTACTCCACAAATGGTAATGAACTTTTTGCAAGGTGGTGCAGCTATTAGCGTGATGGCCAAACAACTCAATGCAACATTAGAAGTGGTAGATGTGGGCATGTTGACACCGTTATCAGAATCTGAAAATAGTGGTTTAATCAATCACCGTGCGGGTGATGGTACAGCCAATATGTTGCTACAGGATGCGATGACAGATGAGCAGTTAACCATTGCATTTAAAGCAGGACATGATGCTATTGAAAGAGCAGTAAAAAATAAAGCAGATGTGTTTATCGGGGGTGAAATGGGTATCGCCAATACTACTTCAGCGTCGGTTTTGTACTGTGCTTTATTGGGTTTAACGCCCTCAGAGGCAACGGGAGCAGGCACAGGTTTAGATAATACGGGGATCAAACATAAAATCCATGTGGTGCAACAAATATTAGAAAAGCATAAAGGCTGTGATGATCATCAAGAAAGTGGTTGTAAAGATAAAACGCTGCAATGGCTTCGTTGCACCGGTGGTTTTGAAATTACTGCGTTAACCGGTGCTTATCTACGAGCGGCACAATGCGGCTTGCCGGTATTAGTGGATGGTTTTATTAGTTCGGTGGCAGCCTTGTGTGCGGTGTGTATTCAAGCAGAAGTGAATGATTATTTATTCTTTTCGCATCTGTCGGCAGAAAAAGGACATCGCAAAGTACTCGAGAATCTACAGCAAACACCGTTACTTGATTTAGGGATGCGCCTAGGTGAAGGCAGTGGCAGTGCGGTTGCAGTGAGTTTATTGCAATCGGCTTGTGCTTTACATAATGGAATGGCGACGTTTGAAGAAGCAGCGGTGGCGACAGCTGATGAGGCATAGTCTTTTTTCTTCATGGTTTATTAATAATGAGCCGGAAATCTATAAAACAATTGAAAATATAAACAAGAGATTACCGCCTTTTTTTATTGGTACTGTTGTACTGTGTGTTGTGGCTTCTTTATTCTATTTTATATTACCCATAGGGCTCGCAATTTCTTTTGCTATTTTAGCTATTGTGTTTTTATTAATTGTAACTAATGTTCTTTTA